>JAFTXB010000166.1 GCA_017461825.1 Clostridia bacterium | reverse complement strand
CACCATAGTGTGCAGCGAGAGCGGTTGCACCGCCATTAATTTCACAAGTTACCAAACAAGAATCAATCGTAACTGACCAATCTGAATTTCCAATGCATCCCACAATTCCACCTACATCGTTCAATGCTTTAGTCCCTGTCTTATTAATCGAACCGCCAACAATGCAACCGGAAATGTTCAAAGATTTCGCGGCTTGATCCAAATAGCCGACCAAACCACCGCTTCTTGCTTTATTACCAGATGAACAGCTAATGTTAAGGATACCGTCATTAACGCAATTTGAAATCGTAGCATTAGTTTTTAAACGCCCAATTATTGCACCACTATAAGGAGGATTGCTGTTACCATTATGCGATGCATTAATCGTCCCGGCATTCACACAATTTACAATTTCAATTTCTCCGGCACGACCATATCCAAGTATTCCAGCGACATCGTTTTTACCGTAAACAGTTCCGGAAAAAATACATCCACTGATAGTAACCGTCCCCGAGCAGTTCATTGTATCTCCAATAATACCACCAACCTGTTGCGCCAAAGAAGCACTTGAAAAGGTAGCATCAGAAGCTACATTTTCGATAACCATAGAGGTATTGGCTATGCCTTCTCCAACAACGGAGCCAATACGTTTCTTGCCGGCAGTATTTACATATGCTTTTACAAAAGAAACATTTTTAACTGTTCCGCCCAAAGCAGAAAACATACCTTGGTGCGTGTCTGTAGCTGCCATATAATAACCGGCAATTGTATGTCCCTGTCCGTCAAACGTACCGAGGAAAACAACACCTGCGGCAGTCCACTGATTGGTAGGAGCAGTTGTCCCCCAATCTGCAAACGTGCTTACATCGTTATAAATAATGTCAGCCGTCAATTTTACGGTCTTTCCTTCAAACGTGTTACCGCCTGCCATCATAGTGTTGAAAGTTTTCAATTGTTCAACATTGCCAATTTCATAGACACCGTTGGTCTCGGTGAGATCACCGTCAGCCGCAAATGCCACAACGGGCATCATAGTGAGTACCATTGCCAAAAGGATGGCAACGGAACAAAGATTTTTCATCATCTTTTTCATGGTCATTTCCTCCTTATGCACCAAATAAGCTATCCCAATCAAGCTTACTTCCGACCTGCGATAAATCGCCTTGAGCGGTTGCAGTTGAAATGGGGGAGCCTGTGAGAATGTCTTCATCATTTACCGTTGCAATGATGAAATCGGGCGCGCTGTACTGTTTCTTCATGTTGTGTTCCTCTCTTTTTTATTTTTTATAACGACCCCTTTTCGGGGCAATTACCTTGATTGGGGTTGCCGTTGTTCGGTATGAACGTTTATAGATTCCTTCAATAAGACTTTACACAAATAGATAATTTGCAACAAAGTAACACTTGATTAAATTATAGCATTATGCAACATCAATTACTAATATTTTACATGATTCAAAAGGCATTTCCTATCATAAAACCACACAAAAATAACATAAAACCAACCAAAAAAACGGGCTGCTCAGGAAATTTGAGCAACCCGTCCTTGATTTGATTTTATTAATTGAAACGCAATGCTTCAAGCACCGCAAGGGGTGCCGCCAGTGCAACACTTTGCAAATATTGCAACGCTCCGTCGGCATCTACCCGATACAACACAAAGGAATCGGAAAACTGATTGGTACATACCGCATACCGCCCATCGGCAATCAGATCAAAGTCTCGAGGATGGTTTCCGTATGCGCTGTAATGATCGATCAGCGTGAGGTTTGCCCCATCAACCGCAAACAACGCGACCGTGTTCGAGCCTCGCTCGGTGACGTAAAGCCGTGATCCGTCCCCCGAAAGACGAATTGCCGATCCTGCCCCCTGCCCCGAAAATCCTTTCGGTTTTGCATCCACATCGTGCAAATAAGTCAAGTGCCCCTCCGCATAAGAAAACACGCTGACGGTTGCCGACATTTCATTGATGCAGTAAACAAATTTGCAGTCCTTTGAAAAAACGAGATGTCGCGCCCCTGCTCCGTCGGGAACCTTTGCCGTGGACACGAGGTTAAGCTCACGATCGTAAACAAAAACCGTATCCAGCCCCAAATCGCACGACAGCAGGTATTTTTTATCGGGCGAGAGGAAAGTCGAGTGAACATGCGGCGATTCCTGCCGCTTGGGATCCACCCCATGCCCCTCGTGCCGGTCAACTTGATCGGGCGAGCGAAACACACTTCCGCTGACGTAGTTGGCACAATAAATATCTTCCCCGTCTATCGCAAAATGGCAGGCAACCTCACCCTTTGTGGAAAGGATCTCGGTCAAGCGTTCGCCTGTTTTGGGATCGTACGCAACAACCCCGCTTTCCCCCGAATCGGCAAACGGAGCACGCAGGATCGCATAAAGGCGATCCCCCTGCCATTCGAGAAACATAGGGCTTGGCATGGGAATAACCCCTACCTGCTCCAATCCTTCATCCTCATACAGCCGATAGCGGTACGCGCCTCCCTCGGGCACGCAGGAGGCTACCCAAAACTCAGAGTGCGGTCTGCGTGTCATTTGGGTCACCATTGCGTGCAAGATCGTATTCCTCCGACCAATCAAGATCGCGGTATTCCTCTCCTCTGGGATCGTTCTTGATCCAATCCATCAGCATATCCAGCATTTCCTCGGTCCACGTTGCGCGATCGATCTGTGCGGTTGTAAATTTTCCTTCACCAATCATCTCAAATCCAAAATCGTCCTTAACGTGCGTCTTTGCCGCTCCTTCGACCACTTCTTGTACAAGATGCGAAGGAATAAACAAGACACCGCCGCCTGCTCCAAATACGATGTCACCGGGCAGAACGGTCGCCTTACCGATGCGTGTGATGCTGTTGAAATCCTTCATGATAAACTCACGGATGGGGGTGGGATCGATACCTCTGTAGTAGACCTGCACACCCTCATGTGTCACCATCTGTTCCACGTCACGGATACCGCCCCAAATAACGGCACCGCCATTTCCTGTACGCGTTTTGATCGCCTTTGTAAGGTTTCCGCCAAGGAAGGTTCCCTTGAAGATCTTATCATACATGTCGGCAACAACAACATCACCGCCGACAAGCGAATCGATCACCCATTGGTTGTAGTTGCCCTTTCTTCCCTCCGCCGCGCCTTGTGCAAACGCAACGTCATGCAGGTCGGGACGCGTGGGAACAAATGAGCAGGTAACGGCACGTCCGATCAGCTTTCTGCCATCGTTATGGAGCGTTTTTAGATCCCCCTCAAACTGGCTGATGTACCCCTTTACAAAGATCGGTTTCCAAAGCTCCTCCAATGTCATCTTGCGCATTGCCTCGAGATATTTATCCGGCACGCGCGGTCTGCCGTCGGGAAAACGCTCACCCTTCCACAAGGGTGTCAGTGCAATAATTTCTTCTCTGCTGTTGAATTTCATATTGATTCCTTTCTTTTTTGTCAGAAACTTCTTGCAAGAAGTTTCCGACACCTTCAAGAACTTTACAAAAAATTATTTGGATGTTGTATAAAACCGAGTATCCGTTCCTCAATCACAGCCGCATGCCGCCGTCCATGACGATGTCCGTACCCGTGATATACGCCCCCGCCTCGGAACACAGCATCAAAACCGTTCCCACACAGTCCTCGGGCCTTCCAAAGCGACCCATGGGGATCACACGCTCCACGCCTTTGCGCTTTTCGTCATCATTATATACATCGGCGTTGCGCGGTGTTGCAATGGCACCGGGGGCAATGTTGTTGACCGTCACGCCATAGGGTGCCAATTGCTTTGCGGCGTTTTGCACCAAGCTGAATACAGCGCACTTGGTTGCCGAATACATCGGCAATTCGGGATGACGGCGGTACTGATTGACACTTCCAACCGTCACGATCCTGCCAAAGCCCCTCTCCCGCATTGCAGGTGCATATGCCTGCATGAGAAAGAGCGTACTCTTGAGATTGACGTTGATCTGCCTGTCAAAGGTTTCCTCGGTGATCTCATCCCACTTTTCCTTGTATTGCACGCTGGCGTTGAGAATGAGACAGTCCACAGCCCCCGTCTTTTCATACAGCCCCTTGACCTCATCGATCTTGGAAAAATCCGCCGTAACAGCCGCGTATGCACCGATCTCGCGCGCAACCCTTTGCGCCTTTTCCATGTCGGACGAGCAATGCACAATCACTTCATGACCTTCTTTTACAAACGCACTTGCCATAGCAAGCCCGATCCCCTGCGTTGAGCCCGTTACCAGAACCCTCATTCCGCACTCCTCACGACCACTCGCGGTCGTTTGCCCATTCGTTATCCCACTGGGTAGTCGGCTCCCACTGACCGGGATACTTGGAATGGATATGCTCGGCGATCAGCTCCTCGTTGAGCGCCTCAATGCCAAGTCCGGGCGCATCGGGTACACGTGCAAAACCATTCACGATCAAAGGATTGTCGATCCCCAGCGCGAGATCGTTCCACTTTGGGCAATCGGTGGAGTGGAATTCCACGGCAAGCACGTTTTGAATGGCAGCCGCCGCATGGATCGCCGCCATCATACCAATGGGAGACTCCGCCATGTGGATCGCCATTGCCACACCGTATTTGTCACACAGATCGGCAACCTTTTTGATCTCGCCAAAGCCGCCAACAGTCAGCATATCGGGGTGCACCACCTGCACAGCTCCCGCCGCCATCAAGGGCTCAAAGTTCTCGGCAAGATAAATATCCTCACCCGTACAAACGGGAACGGTGGTGTTCTCCGCCAATTTCTTAAAGTGGTTGGTGTACTGCCATGGAGAAATATCCTCCATCCATGCAATGTTGTATTTTTCAAGACGACGCGCAAAACGGATGCAGTCCTCGACAGCCACGTGACCGAAATGGTCGATGGCAAGAGGCACCTCATAGCCGATCACGTCACGCACCTCTTTGACGTAATTCTCCAGATAATCCATGCCCTTTTCGGTAACATGGATACCGGTTGCATAGTGCGGAATGGTAAAGACCTCGTAGTTTTTGCCAAGCATCATATCGCGGTCGATCGAGCCCTTTTGGTGGTTGATCGCCTTCATGGAGTACTTTTTAATGTCCTCCAAAAATCCGGAGGGAGCATTGAGGCAACCCGGCTCATCCAGCATCAATTCAATACCGAGATCCATTTTGAGAAAGGTGTAGCCCATCTCCATTCTTTTTTTGAGCGCGTTGCCCATATCGGTGCCGGTGTGCTTGCCGTCCACGTCGGTGTCACAGTAAATGCGTACCTTATCGCGGTACTTGCCGCCGAGCAGCTGATAGATCGGTACCCCATACGCCTTTCCAACAATGTCCCAAAGCGCGATCTCAATTCCCGAGACACCGCCGCCCTGACGGCTGTGACTGCCAAACTGCTTGATGCGGCGGAAGAGCTTTTCCACATTCAGGGGATTTTCCCCAACAAGACGGCTCTTGAGCATCAAAGCATAGGTCGCGCTCGACGCGTCACGCACCTCGCCATAGCCAACGATTCCCTGATTGGTGTAGACCTTGATAAGGATACAGTGTTTCGGGATGCCGTCAATATTACAAACGCGAATATCGGTAATTTTCAATTCACTCGGTGCCGAGCAACGGTTGACCGACTCGGCAATGTACTGTTTATTTTCCAAGGTTAAATTCCTTTCTTTCATTCCTGTCAATCATTTTAGTAAAACAAATCAAAGAACCATGCGGCTCATACGGGCATCGCCCTTATGCAATCCAAATTGCAGGCTCGTTCCATTAACTTCAGCGGCATACTCTCCGTAAAAGCCTCGGAAGGTCACACAGCCGTTCTCATCGGTCACAAGCGTCTCCTCGGTGTGCCATTCTTCGTCAAACAAACGCTTGAGCTCACGCGCCGAGAGCTTTGGTGTCATATCGTTGTGGAATAGCCCCGCGTGGCAGTTGTTTTCATTAGAACCCCAAAGAGGATTGATCCATGCAGTGCCGTCGGCAGTATTCCAATACATGATACTCTCCATCATAGGTGTCGCAAACCACAGCGTATAAAGCGCGCGTAACAGATCTGCCTGCAATTGCTCTGCCTCTTCTCCTTCTCCAAAGGTCGGGATCGTGGTCTCGGTGATCTCCAAGGGCTTGCCGAATTCACTCAAGTACTCGAGCCCCTTGACATAAAGCGCAGGATCAAAATACTTCATATAATATGGCAGTTGCTCGTCCTGAGGCCCCTTGGAACCGCAGAAGATATGGTTCTGAACACCGATCTTATCGATCGATGCCCCCTTTGAGAGCATATTATCAAGCATCATATAATAAGGCGTCACATATCCCATTTTGCCAAGATCAGGCAGATAATTTGCCTCATTGATGACAAGCGTTTCATTGGGGAAATACTTGCGCGCCATTTGCCACATTTTCATGCCCGTATCGCGCTCGCCCGCAATCACCGAACAACGGTTGCCGGTTTTCCAACCATGGGCCAAAAGCATCTCGTTGGTCACTTCAAACTCATACATCCGCCCCGCGTATCGCTCGGCGATCTCGGCAAAGCGCTTTTCGTAGAGCCTCCACATAGCTGCACTGTCGGTCTTTGGCACCCAGTTGGGCAAAAACTTGTCATAATAGAGGCAGTGCAGCTTTGGCAGTATCCCGCTTTCCTCGCAGTACTCCACGCAAAGATCGGGTGCGGGACGGCGATAGATCTTCGGGCTGTCTTTCGCAAAACGGGGCTTTCCCTCTTCGGGCTCGAGCTCCGCCCAGTAAAACGGAACGGTTGCCAGATTGAAATATTTGCAGAAATTCTCACGGTAACGGTGGTTTGTTTCCTCATTTTTGAACTCGTCCAGCAAAAAGATGTTAGCGCCATACTTAAAATCGTGGTTTTTCTGCTTAACCTTAACACATGCCCCAATCAAAGGCTTTCCCTCCTTGTCGGTCAAGCGTAGAGTGCGCTCTCCTTTTCGGTATTTTTCGATATTTGTCTTGGTGCGTTCATTCAGCTCGTGCGATGCCGCATCAAATTTTTCCATACAAGCGACACGAAATTCATTGATCGTCATGTCCGATCCTCCCGTTCATTCTGATTGTTATTTATTTTATACGTACCGAAGCACGTCTGACCCTTGTGAATCCCAAATGACAGCCTCTCTCCGTCAATTTCCATGTCATACTCTCCGAAAAAGCCACGGAAACAAACGCATCCATTCTCATCGGCAACCAGCGTTTCGTCTGTATGCCATTCTTCTTCAAATAGACGTTTCAGCTCTTTTGCCGCCGCCTTTGGGGTCATATCGTGGTGAAACAGCCCCGCGCGGCACTTGTTTTCATCATGTCCCGGCTCGGCGTATGCCGTAAAATCGGCGAGATTCCAATATGCAACCGTCTCCATCAAAGGCGTTGCAAACCACATGGTGTACAGGGTGCGAAGGATCTCCGCCTGTAACAGCTCGGCATCCTCTCCCTCCCCAAGTGTGGGAATCGTGACCTCGGTGATCTCCAAGGGCTTGCCAAATGAGGAAAGCACCTCAAGCCCACGCAGGTTGAGCTCGGGATCGAAGAACTTCATGTATCGCGGCAGATCCTCTTCCTGTGAAGCTCTGCACCCACAAAAAATATGGTTCTGCACACCCACCTTATCAATGGTAGCCCCCCGACGGAGCAGATTTTCGATCATCAAATAATAAGGCGAATAATAGCCCTCCCTGCCTACGTCGGGCGGATAGGTGTCGTTGATCACCAGTGTTTCGTTTGGAAAGTACTTTCTCGCCATCTGCCACATGCGAAGCGTTGCGTCGCGCTCATAAGAAAGAATTGAACATTTTTTCCACTTGTATGTCGAGATCATTTCATTGGAAACTTCAAATTCGTACATTTTTCCCGCATAACGCTCGGCAATCTCGGCAAAGCGCTTTTCATAAAGCCGCCACATCGCGGCACTGTCAGTCTTAGGCAACCAATTGGGAATGAATTTATCATAGAACAAGCAGTGCAGCTTTGGCAGGATCCCGTTTTGCTCACAATATTCCACACAGAGATCGGGTGCGGGACGGCGATAGATCTTGTTGCTGTTTTTATCATACCGCAAAACACCTTCATCGGGCTCGGTTCCCTCCCAATAAAACGGAACGGTTGCAAGATTGAAATACTGCGCAAACTGCTCACGGTATCTGCGGTTGGTATCCGCGCTTTCAAATTCATCGAGCAAAAAGATATTTGCGCCGTATTTAAAATCGTGTGTTTTTTGTGTCACCTTCACACGTGCCCCCGAAAGAGGCTTTCCGTCCTTGTCGATCAGGCGCAGGGTGCGCTCTCCCTTGCGGTACTTTTCGATGTTCGTCTTGGCGCGTGCATTCAGCTCGTGCGATGCCGCATCAAATTTTTCCATACAGGCGGCGCGAAATTCAGCAATGGTCATAGCAACCCCTCCTCAAAGATTTTTTACATCGTTTTTCTCATTATAGCATGATTATCGAACCAAAGCAACCTCTTTTTTGCTAAAAAAGGGTTGATTTTCGATACAATTTGTGATATACTGATACCACAACCGACAAAAGGAGGTATCCCTATGCTCCCCGGAGATATTGCCGCCGACATTTTGGATGTCATGATCTATCAAAGCAAAAAACGAAAGATCCATACCGAAAAGCGCCCGTTTTCTGCGCTTTCGTTTCGTTTAGAGGCGCAAAACAGCAGCTTTTTTCAAAAAAAATTGCTCCCTGCAAAAGCAGGAAGCATTGCGTTTGTACCGCAGGACACCGAATACGACCGCACCACCGACGGCGAAAAAACAGTTGTGATTCACTTCACCTTATATAACTCCGCCACACATGACATCAGCGTATTTGATCCGGAGAATCCGGAGGAATACCGCTCCATGTTTTTGGCGGCATTGAGCCTTTGGGAGAAAAAGCCGATCGGCTATAAATATACGGTAACATCGATCTTTTATCAGATCCTTGCCAAAATGATGGCAGACGGTGCCGACGTACGCAACAACGTCGACCGTTTATCCTACAGCGCGGCAGAATACCTCAAAGCGCATTTTTCCGATCAGCGGCTGTCAATCGCCGACGTGGCGGCACAATTGTTTGTCAGCGAAGCTTACCTGCGCCGAAAATTTCGAGAAAGCTACGGTATCAGTCCCAAAAAATATCTTGATTCGATCCGCATCAACCACGCCCTCTCCCTGCTCAAAACGCAATACTATTCGCAAAAGGAGATCGCCGCACGGTGCGGATTCAGCGATGTCAAATATTTCCGCACAGCATTCAAAAAACGAACATGCAGCACCCCCGGCAACTATCACTACGACTTTGAAAGCTTTGATAAACGAAATACGTAAGCGCAAAAAGGAACAGATCACTCCAAATCTGTTCCTTTTTGTATTCAATTAAAGCCCGAAAAATCCTTTGACAAAGATCCAAATGCCGATACCGATCAAGATCACACCGCCGAAAATGCTCGCCTTTCCCGCAAGACAGGTGCCCATTTTTTTGCCGATCAACACACCGCAAAGGCAGATGATGAAGGTCACAAGCGCGATCACAACGGCGGCAATCAGCGCGGCGGGCAGATCATAGTCCGCAATGGTAAATCCAACCGACAACGCGTCAATGGAGGTGGCAATTCCCTGCACGATCAGCGCGCCAAAGCCGAGTCTTTGCGGCTCTGCCTCACCGCAATCCCTATTTTTGATGCCGTCGATCAGCATTTTACCGCCAATGTAGGCAAGCAGGATCAACGCGATCCACGGGATCCATTTTTCAAACGATTGAAAATACTGCACCACGGTATGAATGCAGATCCACCCGATCATTGGCATCAACGCCTGAAAAAACGCAAACAGCCACGCAATACCGCAAGCCTTGCGGGCACGCATCCCGTGATCGTTGAGCCCGTTTGCAAGAGACACCGAAAAAGCATCCATCGCAAGTCCGACGCCCAAAAGGATCGCCGTACAGAAAAATTGAAAATCGTAAGTCATTTTTTCGTCCTCCGTTTGAAAAATGTTATGATTTTGAAAAATTCAAAATCCCGTCGTGCTATCGAAAATCCTGCTCACAAAACCTTTTGATAAACCTCATTTTTCGGCACACCGCGATCCTTTGCCGCCTGCTTGATGGCATCCATCTTTGACATTCCCTGCCCGATGTAATACGCCACGTGGTCGGGGATCTCCATCTCCTGCCAAAACGCGCCCGTCTTTGCATCGGTTACAGACGCACCCTCCACCACCAAGACGTATTCTCCGCGCGGCTCCTGCGCTTCATAATAAGCCACCGCAGCCTCCAGCGTCATACGGAGAACTTCTTCGTTCAGATTGGTCAGCTCGCGACAGATGGCAATGCGACGCGTGCCTCCAAACGCCGCGCAAAGATCCTTCAGCGTTGCCCTCAGCTTGTGCGGTGCCTCGTGAAAAAGCATCGTACGCGTCTCCTGCTTCAATTCTCCAAGCCGTGCGCGCCGCTCTGCTTTGTTAACCGACAAAAAGCCCTCAAAGGTAAAGCGCCCCGTGGGAAGACCCGAAAGTGTGAGTGCCACGATCGACGCAACGGGCCCCGGAATCGACGACACAACGATTCCCCGCTCGGCGCAAAGCGCCACCATATCCTCACCGGGGTCGCTGATCGCAGGCGTACCCGCGTCGGTGATCAGCGCGCAGGACTCCCCTGCCAAAAGCCGCTCGGCAATCTGCTCGCCCCGCTCGCGCTTGTTGTGCTCAAAATACGACACCATCGGCTTGCTGATGCCAAGGTGAGAGAGCAGGCGCATCGAATTGCGCGTGTCCTCCGCCGCGATAAAATCGACCTCGGAAAGCACCTTTACGGCACGCTCGGACAGATCCGCAAGGTTGCCGATCGGCGTGGCAACGAGGTACAACACCCCCGCCTCCACGCGGTTTCTCTCCTTTGCCGCATTCTCTATTTTTTTGACTGAACTCATGGTATATCCTTTCTTTGGGGGAGGGGGAAAACTTCTTGAAAGAAGTT
>JAFTXB010000165.1 GCA_017461825.1 Clostridia bacterium | reverse complement strand
TCTCCCTTCTGTCAAGGACGAATAAAAAATATCCGCGGTGCCACCTTGATTCACGCATTGCGTGCACTTATAGGATACAAGCATATCCCGAGTAACTGACGTGTGCTCTTACGTTGCGGAATACTTGGCAAAGAGACACCCTCGCCGTTCCCCGCACCCTCAGCGGTCCATTTGCCAAACGGTGCTGACCCGACTCTCATCCCCACGGGCTCTCTGTGCAGTCCTTTTTTGACGTTATCTCCGCTTCAACGGTTTCTGATATTAAAAGTATAGCACACCCGTGGGGGTTTTGTCAATAGGTTTTTGAAAAAAGTTTTGTGGGGAGATTTTTGAGAACTTTTAGGGGAAACGGACAAAAGCGCTCCTAAATCTTCACCGAAAACACTTTTGACAGCATTTCATCAATGGCATCTATTTGCAGATTCGAAGATAGGAGTCGATATGCTTTATTTCCTTCGATGACGGTAATTTGATATAGGTCTTCTCCATCTGTTTTCGATCCTAAAGCGTTTCTATCAGAGTCCTCTACGGGAAGTCTTTCGGCATACTTGTCATCATCCGTTACGTCTATATAATACTTTAATGCATTGTCCTTACTCGTAAATTCATACGCATATATTTCATATTCCAAATTCGCGGATTGATACTTCATTCCCCAAAAAGATCGATACTCCAATCCTTTGTAGCATTCATCCAAGTTAGGATCAAGATATTCAACGATTTCCGCATCGGCTTGCTCGTATGATTTTAATTGTTTACATTCATCTAAATTTTGAAAAATGAACATATACGTCGGGAGAAAAAAGTGGGATGTAAGAACACCGTCCGCGTTATATTCAAGGTATTCAACGGAAATTTCATCACTTGGCTTGCCTTGGAGCACCTGCATCGTAAAGCAAGCCCTGGGAACAATCATCGAATATGTTTTGTCATCTCCGGGTCCCGCCACGATTTTTGAATAATCATCGGATATTTCAAACCCACACTGAAGATCGGCATCTTCATACAGCATACTGTAAACGGGGTCGGTTGGAACGATCACTTGGGGTACGATCTCTTTATCGTCTCCCATAATTTTTTGCAGGATCTGCAAAAATATGTTTGAGTTTCGCCATGAATCCACTTGCGAATCTGTCAAATACAAGACCAAAACATCGTCGGTTATCGCGGCTTTTGTATAGCCGTTTTCCAATAGCGTGTCTTTCCCTTTTGTCTCGTAAAAGGTTTGTGAATCAACACCAAAGAGCGTTACACAAATCTTATTTGAAAGACGGAATTCATTTAATTCGGACTCGCTTGGTGTCGTTTCAAATGGCAGTTTCATAGTAGGCATGTTTATCAAGCAGGACGATAACAAAACACAAAGAGCTAACAATAGTGAAATGATATTGAACATCTTCCAAATTGTTTTTCTTGTTTGAATCATTGTGCATTCTCCTCCTTTTTGTAGAAGTACGCATCGCGTGTCCGTTTGTGTGGCGGTATGCGTTTGTTTTCGGAACATCGAAGCACCGTCCCCTTGCAAGCGAATATCGCAAAACAACCCCTCTGTCGGTCATCCTGAGCGCACAAAGTACGCGAAGCTTTTTGCAGTCGAACAAAGCCGCAGGCGGTGTGAGCAGCAAAAAGTCGAGGAGCGCCGCTTGCGGCGAGCCGAAGAGATCCACAAACGATTACCGTTGGCTTGCCAAATGATTTCTAATATTCCAAGAGTATAAACGAAAAAAAGGCGCGGGATAGTGCGAACATAGCGTTTCGCGAGATCCGACTGCGTCTACGCCACAGTCGCCCTACGGGCTTCGCAAGGTCGCTTAGTCGCTCCCAAGCTCAGGATGACCGCGAAATTTTATTTTGCGGAATTGTAAAGAAAGAGGTACAAGCATTCCCGCTCGCACCAAAACACCCTTTTCTGTGAAAGTTTTTGGGGGTGTCGGACCCTTTTTTCAAAAAGGGTCTGACAAATCGCACCCCATATTACTTTGTTTTTACTCGTTTCAGGCAGAGGGCTGTGCGGGCGGGGAGATAGATTTGTGCTTTTGGAACGCCTTGCGCGTCCTTTTTGGCGGTGTAGATATAGTCCTTTGAGATGCGGTCAAAACCGCCGAAAGTGGGCTCGTCGGTTGAGAAGATCACTTGATAGTGCCCCGTTTTGGGGAGTGTCAGCCAGTAGCCTTCATAAGAATTGGAGGGGCTGAAATTGAAGGCAAAGACCACGCCTGCGCGTTCAAAGACCAGCACCTGCGCGTTGGCGTCGATAAACAGCGCGTTGGGGGCTTTTTTGTATAGATTTTGCTCTTTTGCAAACGCCAGCATCGCGCGGTCAAAGGATTCGAGATCGCAATAGCGCAACGATTTGTCATCGGCAAGATGCCATTGGCGGCGGCAGTAGAAATAACTCCAGCCGTTACCCTCGCGCGGAAAATCGATCCACTCGGGGTGTCCGAATTCGTTGCCCATAAAGTTGAGATAGCCTTCTCCACCCATCGTAAGGGTTGCAAAGCGGATCAGCTTGTGCAGGGCGATCCCTCGCTCGATGATAGGATCACTGGTCTGCCTCCACATATCGGTGTACATTTTGCTGTCGCACAGACGGAACATCAGCGTTTTGTCGCCGACAAGCGCCTGATCGTGCGATTCGGCATAACCGATATACTTTTCAGCAGGTCTCCTGCCTGTCAGCTCGCACCAGATGCGCCACATATCCCACGCTTCGTCGGGACATTCCTTGATCAGCTTGATCCAAAGATCGGGCTGTCCCATAGCAAGGCGATAGTCAAAGCCGATGCCGCCATCCTCAATCGGCAGGCACATGCCCGGCATGGCAGACATATCCTCGGCAATCGTGAGCGCTTTCGGGTTGACCTCACGGATCAGCTCGTTGGCAAGCTGTAGATAGGTGATCGCCTCGGTTTCGGTGTTGAGCGAAAAATATTTGCTGTAGTCGGTAAACGAAGTGCCCAGCCCGTGATCGTGATAGATCATCGAGGTCACGCCGTCAAAGCGGAAACCGTCGAAATGATACTCTGTCATCCAGAATTTGAGGTTGGACAGCAGGAAATGAATGACCTCGTTTTTCTCGTAGTTGAACAGCTTTGTGCCCCATGCGGGATGCTCGCCGCGTGCGCCCTCGTGGAAAAACTGGCAGGTGGTACCGTCAAACTCGTTGATGCCGTCGGTGGTGTTCCTCACAGCGTGTGAATGCACCACGTCAAGCAGAACGGCAATGCCCATGGTATGCGCGGTGTCGATCAGCTCCTTGAGCTCATTTGGCGTGCCGTAGCGAGACGAAGCCGCAAAAAAGGAC
>JAFTXB010000164.1 GCA_017461825.1 Clostridia bacterium | reverse complement strand
GGGTAAGTTTGCCGTTTATGTTGCGGTATGCGTTCGTTTTCGGGATGAGCAATTCTCGCTGCGGCTCGGTCACACTCGCGTTCTGACATCACACTGTGATGTCATTCATTACGCTCGTGTCGCTTCGCTACCCCTCCCCTACAAGGGAACGAGGTGCCCCACAATATCCCAACAACCCCTTTTTTAAAAGTTTTGAGGGGTTCCAAGGGGAACTTTTTCAAAAGTTCCCCTTGGCGCGTCCCCCGCATCCCCCGCATTCTTGTGTGCTTTACTTTTTCAATTTTGGTGTTTTTCGCACGCAATGAAAGATCAGGGCTCCCAAGGCGGGGAGGGTGATGGGGATCGCGTGGCGGTAGGCGCGCAGGATCGCCGGCTCGGAACGGAGCCTGCCGGTGTTTTGCACTCCCCTGCCGCCGTAGCGGGGATCGTCGGAGTTGAAAATTTCTTCATAGACACCGTCGTTTGGGACGGCGAGCAAGAAGTTTGAGCGCTCAACGGGGGTGAAGTTGATCACAACGATCAATTCACGTCCCTTTTCGTCGATGCGGCGATAGGAACAAATGCTTTGCTCGGCGTTGTCGGCGTCGATCCATTCAAAACCGGATGGGTCGGTGTCTTTTTGCCAAAGCGCGGCGTGGGAAAGATAAAAATGATTGAGATCTGCCGCAAACAGCTGAAACGCCGCGTGCATGCCGTAGTCAAGCAGAAACCATTCCACCGACTTTTCGTGATCCCATTCGGTAAATTGCCCGATTTCGTTGCCCATAAAGGTCAGCTTTTTTCCGGGGTAGGTCATTTGATAGACCAAAAACGCACGCGTGCCGGCAAACTTTTGCTCGTATTCACCGGGAGCGCGATCAAGCAGGGAGCGCTTGCCGTGCACCACTTCGTCGTGCGAGACGGGAAGCACAAAGTGCTCGTCAAAGGCGTAGGTCAAGGGGAAATTCAGCTTGTGGTGACGGTACTTGCGAAAGAGCGGATCTTCGGAAATATATGACAGCGTATCGTTCATCCAGCCGAGATTCCATTTAAAGGTGAATCCAAGCCCGCCGTGTGAGAAATCGGTGATCCCGCGGTACACCGAGGAATCCTCGGCAAAGGTCATTACGTCGGGAAAATCACGCGCCAAGCTGCCGTTGAGCTTGCGGAAAAAGTCAAAGGCTTCCAAATTGCGGTTGTCGCCGTAGCGGTTGGGTGTCCATTCGCCGGGCGCGCGGTCGAAATCCAGATACAGCATTGAAGCCACCGCATCCACACGCAAGCCGTCAACGTGGTATTTTTCAACCCAGAACGATGCGGAAGAGAGCAAAAAGCTTTGCACTTCCTCGCGGCCCAGATCAAAAAAGCGCGTGCCCCATACGGGATGCTCCATGCGGTCAAGACCGGCGTATTCGTAAAGAGGCTGACCGTCAAATTCACAAAGCCCGTGCTCGTCTTTCGGAAAATGCGCGGGTACCCAGTCAAGGATCACGCCAATGCCTGCTTCGTGCATCGTGTCAATAAAGGACATCAGATCAAAGGGCGATCCGTAGCGCGCGGTGGGCGCGAAATATCCGCAGGTTTGGTAGCCCCAAGAGCCGTCAAAGGGGTGCTCGGCAAGCGGCATCAGCTCTATGTGCGTGTAGCCCATCTGCTTGACATAGGTGACAAGCTCGGAGGCAAGCTCGGTGTAGGAAAAAAACGAGCCGTCCTCATGCCGCCGCCAGGATCCCGCGTGCAGCTCGTAGATGTTGATCGGTTGACGGTGTGCCGTCTCTCTCGTGAAATGCTCGCGGCGGTAGGCAAGCCAGCCCTCGTCGCGCCACACATAGCTGTCCGGATCGCAGATCACCGAAGCCGTGCCGGGCGGTGTTTCCATCGAAAGCCCGTAAGGGTCGGCTTTGTAAAGCTCGCGGCTGCCGTTGCGAATGAAAAACTTGTATTTGTCACCCGTGCGTACACGGATGCTTTCCACCGATACCTCCCAAACGCCGTTTTCGGTAACACGCCACATCGGCAGGAGATCTACCTTCCAATCGGTAAAGTCTCCGCACACCGAAACAAAATCGGCATTCGGTGCCCACACGCGAAACACAAAGCGGTTTCCCACGCGGCGCGCGCCCAAATAATCGTAGGCACGCACATTTGTTCCTTGATGGAAAAAGTACGGCGCTTGATCGTTTGGGATACGCCTGACGCGGCGAGGCTTGAGATCTTGTTTTTTCATATTCGGTGTGTCCTTTCGGGTTGTACGGAGGGCGATTTTGGGAATCTTTCGTCCATCTTAATCTACCTTATCATTATTATATCACATACAACAAAATAATCAAGAGGGGTTATGGCAATTTTGGGAAAAGCGACCGAAATTACAGCAAAATAACAGAAAACCGATTTCTTTTTTGGCGAAAAGACCGTAAAAAATTCGATTTTCGACAGAAAACACCCCCAAATGTGTGCCGATTTCACATTTTTAACGATGGTTTATTTGCACAAAAAAATAATAAAAAATTGTATAACTTGCAAAAAAGCAAAAATAACCTTTGTTATTTTATCACAAAAAACACCGTTTGTCAATGTATATTATAACCAAATAAAAATGGGTTTTCAACTTTTTTGTGCAAAAAGACAAATTTTGGAGCCAAAAAAGGACGCAAATGATCCCGAAATACGTCGTGTTTGATCCTTTTTTATCACTTTGGGGGTATAAGAAATATGCGAGCCTTTTCGATGCAAAGTAACATCCAAAAAACAACTCACCCCCTTTGAAACCAAACAACGTCAAAGGCGACCGAGGGGGAATCGTATTTCACGGGAGCGCCGTCCGAGGACAGTAAGAGACTGCTCCCATCGGGATGTGTAAAGAGATACCCCGAATCGAGTTTTTGCACGGCAGAGATCTCGGGAGCCGAAACCAAGCACCGAAGCGGCGCGCAAAGACCCTCCACAGCCACGGCACTTGCCGTATAGAAAAATCCGTCCGACGCTTTGATCTCCGCCCCCCCGCGAGGCTTGCCGTCGGTTGTGTAGAGCAATGTGATCTCAACGTCGCAAAGGATCTCCGGTGTGATGTAACGAACCGTGCAAAGCCTTCCCCCGTCGCAATTTTCGACCGTTACCGTAGCGCAAAACTCCGTTTTTCCATTGGTACCGCAAAGCTCGGCCATGAAATTGCCGCCGAGATATCCTACAGGATCGGGCGGACTTTTTGCGCATCCCGTCGGTATCAGCATGATACATAATATAAATATTGCGCACATCCGTTTCCCCACTCGCATAAAATAGAATACCGCCTTTCTTGTTCGGATATTTATGTATATGTGAAAAATTTTTGTTTCATGCCCGCGAAAAGGGATTGCAATATTTGTCTTATTGTGCTATAATATAAATTGGTGTATTATGTGAACATATTCTTTGCGAAAGGAGGCGTGTTGCCGTGGAGCAAATTTATAAGCTGTATTCCTCGCTCACCGAGCTGGAACAGCGAAAAACATGGGCTGAAATTGATCTTGGTGCCTTGCGGCACAATTACCGCCTCCTGCGTGACGGCGTTTCGGGCGGTGAGGTGACACCTCGCATCATAGCGGTGGTGAAAGCCGAAGCGTACGGACACGGCGCGCCCGAATGTGTAAGAACCCTTTTGTCCGAGGGCTGTGACTTTTTTGCTGTTTCGTGTATCGACGAGGCTGTTGCCGTACGCGCGATCTGCGACGGTGAAGGCAGAGCCGCCGATATCCTGATCCTCGGCTATACCCAACCCTCGCTTGCATCTCAGCTTGCGCGCTTTAATATCATCCAGACCCTGCTTTCCGAGGACTACGCCGTCCGACTTGAAGAAGCCGCAACGCAGGCAAATGTTTCGGTCAGAGCGCATGCCGCGCTGGATACGGGAATGAACCGCATCGGCTTTGCGGCGCATAGCGACGAGGAGATCCGCGCGAGCGTTTCGGCAATTTTGCGGGTAAGTACGTTTCCGCATCTTTCTCTTGAGGGAATGTTCACCCACTTCGCGCGAGCAGACGAGGCTCCCCGTGGGGAGGGCGATCTTTTCACCGACCGACAAAGCAACCGTTATCGGCAGGCTGTAACCGCTCTTGAGGAGCGCGGCTTGCATATTCCCTTTCATCACGCCTGCAACAGTGCCGCCACGGTTCGCCGTCCGAGTGATTTTATGAATGGCGTACGCGTGGGGATCCTGCTTTACGGCGCGCGCCCATCGGAGCATATTGAAATTCCGTTGCACCCCGTTATGAAGCTAAAGACCGTTATTTCACACCTGCATAAGCTTCTCCCCGGCGAAACGGTCAGCTACGGCGGTACTTTTACAGCCGATAGCGAGCGGTTGATCGCTACCATACCGATCGGCTACGCCGACGGATTTTTGCGCGCGTACAGCGGCGCGTTTGTTACCGTAAATACCCAAAACGGGCCGAGAACAGCCCCGCTGGTTGGCAGGATCTGTATGGATCAATGCATGCTTGACGTCACCGATACGGGTGCGTGCGTGGGAGACGTTGTAACCTTGTTTGGAAACGACCCCAAGGAGCTTTCCGCCCTCGCCGCCCGCGCCTCCACCATTGACTATGAATGCCTGTGCCTTCTCTCCTCACGCGTCACGAGACGGTATATCAACGAATAACCTTGCTACAATCGAAAGGAAGTTATAACATAATGAACCTTACACGTCAAACGTTTCGAAATTTGCTTTGCCTGTTTTTGAGCCTGATTTTTTGTATCGGGATGCTTTCGGCATGCTCAAAGCGACCCGATCCGTTGGCGAAAACCGGGATCCACTCGGTTACGCTCGACAAAAAGGATCGCATTTGCGTTGAAGTTACGGTCGATGCCCGTACCCTTGAGGAGCATGGGGGCGAGACGCTTCGGCTGTACGAGCTTTTGCCGGGTGAGGGGGTTGGCTCGGTTTCTTCCAAGGAGCCGCTCGACGAAAAAAAGGTGGATTCCGCCGTTTCGTTCCGTGTGCCTCTTACGGACGGCGACCGCACACGCCTGTATTCTTCATTTGCCGTCTTTTTTGAGGACGGTACGGCGTTGGAGCCCCACGCCTCTTATATAGAAAATCCCGAGGTGCTTGCCACCGAAAAAAATACCTTTACATGGCAAAATTCCCCCAAGGCACTCGCCCCCGATGACGTGGAGCACGCGCTGGAGCTGGGCGTTATGCACGCTGTGGTGGATGTTTCTCTTGCAATGCTTGTTTCGGCAGAGGATCAAACCTCCCTTTCCGAGCCCTACCTCAAAGCCCTTGATGCCGAAGTTGCCGAAGCCGCAGAGGCGGGCATGCAGGTCACGCTTCGCATCCTGCCCGATCAAGCGATTTCGAATGCTCTTGGCGTAACTGTTATCGATACGCTGGGCGAACGCTATGCGGACAAGGTTTCGGCACACTGGATCGGCGCGTCGGGCGTAACCCTTTCTGCCGCGGATGCCGCTTATCTCTGTCGCATTTCAAAGCTGGCGCTTTCTTCGCGGATGGCCGGCGCCCGTGTTTATCTCGAGGCACCCAAAAACAGCGCCGTTGATACCAAAGCCTTTTTCTCGGACGTGATGATCGCGCTTGACAATGGCGGCGCGTTTGAGTGGGGCGCCGTTTTGGCTCCCTCCACCGAAAAAGGCTTGATGAGCCCCGACGATCTCTCCGAGCTTGGCACTTTTGTCATGAAAAATGCTACTGCCGGACATGCCTCCCGTCTCGCTGTTACACTTCCCGCTTTCGATGCCGAGGACGAGGAATTACAAGCCGTTAAGCTTGCCTATGCTTACCGCCTCTCTCTCGCGGCGGGGGCGGGGCTGATCCTCTACCCCTCGCATTTTGAAGATGAAAACGGTCTTTGCGCTCTACTGGGTGAACAACGCCTTGCCGCCGAGACCTTTGCTGCGCTGGATACCGGACTGACAGACGAATTTGAAGCACTTTGCGTCTCGTTTGTAGGTGAGCGTTGGAACGATCTTAAGACCCCCGCGCAGATCTCGCGGCGGCGTTTGGTGGGCATTTCCAACGTTGGAACCGATGGAATGTCACGCGCTCCGCTCTTTGATTTTTCCGAGGGTGACACCCTGGGCTTTACGGGCGTTTGTGCCATGGATCCGCCCGTGACACGCGAGTCGGCGGCGTGGGGACGGCAGGTGCTTTACACTTGGCTCGATCCTTCGGCTTCCCGCTTTGGCGGAGTGCGCCGTGTGCTGGATGACGGAGCTGCTCTTTCGGGCGCGTCCTCTTTAACGGTACATCTGTTGACGCAGGCGCAAGCCACCGATACCTGCACAGCTGTTCTCACCATGGAGGGTACCACCGTTGAGGGAATACGGCTCTCTTACAAGACCGATGTGTCGATTGTCAACGGTGAATGGCAGACCGTAACCTTTCAGATCGGCGGATTTTCAGCAGACCTCGACCCCAACCGACCCTGCGTGATCTCTGTTACGGTTGCACCCGATTCCGACACGCAGGAGCCTTATGTCCTTTGGATCAAAGGGCTTGATGTTCGCAGACCCGACACGGGCACTTCTCCGATCCTGCCCGCGGTTTTGATCCTCGGCGGCGCGATTCTTTCCTTTGCCGCTTTCTTTGCCATCTACATAGCCACCACAAAAAAACGCCGCCGTTAAAAATTTTGTTGTAGGGAACAGTCTTGACTGTTCCTCTCACAGAGCGAAAATTTTGAAAATGGAACACTCAAGAGCGTTCCCTACAAAAAAAGCCGTCACAAAACGGCTACGCACTCTCTTTAAAAACCGCAAAACCTTTTTGTGTAAAAGGTTTTGGGGATGGGGTGTGGGGGAAGGACCTTTTCCCTTGAAAAGGTCCTTCCTCCACGAGCTCACCCGCGCCCCAAAAGAAAGGAGCCGACACATGTCACAGAGTTACGTATTATACGAGCGAAAGTCGAAGGACATTGAATTTCGCGACCGAAGAAACGGCGGACAGGGCAGACTGCAATGTATTCCGCACCTGCACCGCGAGCTTGAGCTGGTGCTGATGCTGGAAGGCGAAACGGTTGCGTACGCCGACTCGGTGCGCAGTACTTTGATGCCGGGCGATGTATTTTTGTCCTTTCCCAACCAGATCCATTATTATGAGACCATTGGTCCCGAGAATTACCTGCTGTTTATTATAAAACCCGATCTCATACCCGAATTTACCGATCTTTTTCATATGGGAACCCCACAGTCCCCGGTGATCCGTGGCATTGGAAACGAGCCGCGGATACGCCAACTGTTTGACTTTTTGGGCGAGGCATGTGTGAGATCACAAGCCCAGAGCGGCGACAAAGACTATACACAGAATCTCAAGCGCGGCCATTTGCTCGCTCTTTTTTCCGAGCTGTTGCCCTGCATGACTATTTCAAAGCTCAGCATCGGCGACTCGGGGGCGTTGCGGTCGATCGTCTCTTTCTGCGCGCAGAATTTTTCGGAGAACCTGTCGCTGTCCATGCTGGAGGAAAAGCTTCATTTAAATAAGTACTACATCTCGCATCTGTTCAGCGAGCGGCTGGGCCTGCGCTTTAACGATTATATCAACTCGCTGCGCATTTCCGAGGCGTGCAGACTGCTGCTCAATTCGGATTACAGTGTCACGGAGGTCAGCGAGCACGTGGGATTTAACACCCTGCGCACCTTTAACCGCGCGTTTATGAAGCAGCTCGGCGTTTCCCCCACCGACTACCGCAAAGCCAATTACGCCGCCAAAAACCTTGATTCCCCTTCCCTCCGCCCCCACCCCGTCCTCACTTGGGACGATTGCTGTGAGGATGGGTGAAGAAGAATTGCAAAAAAATTGGAGTGTGTATGTTAAACGTAAAATCAAATTCTTTGCGCCTATTTGTGGAGGAAATTCAATATAGAAACAGAAATCCCCGAGATCTTCAGGTTTTAAATTTGTTAGATGACCTTTCAACCAACACCGAGATTCTTGTTCAAAAGAATTGTAATTTATATAGAGCAAGAATTATCAATCATGCCGACATCCAAACGAAGATCAATCAAGAACCGAACTTTTTTGGGTACGGATGCCGCGAGAGCTTTGTTCCGCCAAGCGAGCTGACAAGAGATTTTCGCGCGAATTATCGCTATATCCCTTATTTATATTGCGCAAATCACCCTTATATTGCATTGGTGGAAGTCAGACCTCGGCGAGGCGCGATGGTCAGTATTGCAACGATAACAGCAACAGACAGTATTCGATTGTTAGATTTTACGTTGCAAAAGAAACCGAGGAATATGTCAATGGAAAAACAGCTTCTTTTTGAGGATCTGTCAAACCTGTATTCAACTCCGGCTACAAAAGACGACGATATTCTTGATTATATTCCCACTCAATTTATCGCTGAATACGCAAAAAGTTTGGGCTATGACGGAATTGCCTTTTCAAGCTCCCTTACCCCGGAATATACCCCGGAAATGCACCGTTATAATATTGTAATATTCAACTATGAAAAATGTAAGCCTGTAAAATCAAATGTATTTGAGGTTTTTGAAACTTATTTTACTGTAAAGAATAAAGATTCCGATGCAGAACGTATTTCTGTTGAATGTTACCTTGAAGAAATACTCCCTCATATATAATTTTTATAAAGTTTTTGAAAGGTGTCGGAAAACTTTTTCCAAAAAGTTTTCTGACAAAAAAGTAAAAAATGAGCAACATCAAAGACATCAACCTTGCCCCTTCGGGGGCGGACAAGATTGCGTGGGTGCAATCTTATATGCCGATTTTGAACACCGTGCGCGCCGAATTTGAGCGCACACAGCCTTTTAAGGGCATGAAGATCGCAATGTCGATCCACCTCGAAGCCAAGACCGCGTATCTGGCAAAGGTGCTCCACGCGGGCGGTGCCGAGGTGCACGTGACCGGGTGCAATCCCCTCGCCACGCAGGACGACGTTGCCGCCGCCCTTGCCGCCGAGGGCTTTGACGTCAACGCACGCCACGGTGTCAGCGACGAGGAATACACCGAGCACCTCAAGGCGACTCTGTCCTGCTGTCCCGATCTCATCATCGACGACGGCGGCGACCTCATCTCCCTCCTCCACGGCGAGTGCCGCGACTTTGGCAAAAAACTCATCGGCGGCTGCGAGGAGACCACAACCGGCATCCACCGCCTGCTCTCGCGCGAAAAGGCGGGCTTGCTGGATTATACCATGATCGATGTTAACGACGCCGACTGCAAGCACCTGTTTGACAACCGCTACGGCACGGGTCAGTCGACGCTGGACGGCATTATGAACTCCACAAACCTCATTTTGGCGGGCAAAACGTTGGTCGTCGCGGGATACGGCTGGTGCGGCAAGGGCGTTGCCATGCGCGCAAAGGGCATGGGCTGTGTTGTTGTTGTCACCGAGATCGATCCCATCAAGGCGATCGAGGCTGTCATGGACGGATTTACCGTTCTTCCGATGGACGAAGCCGCAAAGGTGGGAGACTTGTTTATCACCCTCACGGGCTGCTGCGACGTGATCCGCCGTGAGCATTTTGAGGTCATGAAGGACGGCGTTCTGCTTGCCAACAGCGGTCATTTTGACGTGGAGATCGACAAAAAAGCCCTCAAAGAGCTCTCTGTTGAGGACTGGGAGCGCAAGCGCAACATCCATGGCTACCGCATGAAGGACGGGCGCGTCCTGAACCTCCTTGCCGAAGGCAGACTTGTTAACCTTGCCGCAGGCAACGGTCACCCCGCCGAGATCATGGATATGTCGTTTGGTATTCAGGCAAAGGGCCTCGAGTATCTCGCAAAGCACGGCAAGGAAATGGACAACCGCGTTTACGCTGTTCCCGCTGAGATCGACCGCGCTGTTTCGTTGATCAAGCTCCATGCAAACAACGTTCATATCGACACCCTCTCGCCCGAGCAGGAGGCTTATCTCAACAAGGTTGAGTGATTTTACAAAACCGCAATATTTGTCTGATTCTCCCTTGCTAACGAGCAGGAAAAAGGAGCCAATTATACCATGAATTACCAAACAGAAATCTGTAAAACAAAGGTCGTTGTGATTGGAGCGGGACACGCGGGAATTGAAGCCGCGCTTGTTTCGGCGCGTATGGGCGTTGATACCGTGCTGTTTACCCTCTCGCTGGATGCTCTTGCCAATCTCCCCTGCAATCCCTCGATCGGAGGCACCGCAAAGGGGCATCTCGTTTATGAAATTGATGCCCTCGGCGGTGAAATGGGCAGAGCTGCCGACCTCGTTACCCTGCAATCGCGCACCTTGAACACGGGAAAAGGTGCGGCTGTGCAGAGTAAACGCATTCAAGCCGACCGCAGAAAATACCAAGCGATCATGAAAAAGACGCTGGAATCGACCGATCACTTGCGTCTGATCCAAGCTGAGGTCACCGAGCTTTTGTGGGAGACCGACGAAAACGGCAAAAAGCACGTCACGGGTGTGGTTACACGACTGGGCGAGAAATGGAGCTGTGAACGTGTGATCGTTGCAACGGGAACCTTTCTCGAAAGCGCAATATTTGTCGGTGATGTCTCCTACGAGGCAGGCCCCGACGGACTGCTCCCTGCGAAAGGGCTATCGCAATCTTTGTCCGATGCAGGGGTGAAAATCGTTCGCTTTAAAACCGGTACTCCTGCCCGTGTCAAGCGCTCCACTATTGACTTTTCTGTTTTAGAGGAGCAACCGGGTGAGGACAAGATCCTTCCCTATTGTGCGTTGCATGAGGAATCAATGTTTAATTTCCTTTCGCAGATCCCCTGCCACATCGTTTATACCAACTCCGAAACACACCGTGTTATTCGCGAAAACATTGGGAGAAGCGCGCTTTATTCGGGTAAGATTCACGGAACTGGGCCACGCTATTGCCCTTCAATCGAGGATAAGCTCGTCCGATTTGCCGACAAGGAGCGCCATCAGCTCTTTGTTGAGCCGGTGGGAGCCGACACCGAGGAGATGTATATTCAAGGCTTTTCCACTTCCCTGCCCACGGATGTGCAATATCAGATGCTCCATACACTTAACGGCTTTGAAAATGCCGAGATCATGCGTTATGCGTATGCGATTGAATACGATTGTGCCGATCCTTTACAGATGGACGCTACGCTTGAATTTAAGGATATCGGCGGATTGTATGGCGC
>JAFTXB010000163.1 GCA_017461825.1 Clostridia bacterium | reverse complement strand
TATTTGCAAAACAAAACCCGTTTTGCCACAAAGGAAGACTGCGATGCCAAGGCTCGTTTCATAGACCATCTATCCAAAGCCTATCATTTGAATGGCAAATGTGTTCCTATCGGTATGAGCTGTGGCGGCGCACACGCTATTCGTTTTGCTGGTTTCTATCCGGATTTGATCGATTGCATTTACATTGATGCGCCGGTCTTAAACTATCAAAGCTATCCCGGGATAATCGGCAATATAGACCAAATGCATGTCTGGGACACAGAATTCACTGCGGCCTATCCGGGAATTCACCGATATTTATTACCGGGTTTTTCAGAACATCCTATCTGCATGGCAGATACCTTAATTGCTCACAGAATACCTATCATCATGGTTTACGGTACCGAAGACAGCACCGTCCTCTACAACGAAAACGGTAAACTGTTGGAGGAAGCCTTTGACAATACCGATCTTCTAAAAACGATTGCTGTTCCCTGCCGCGGGCATCACCCCCACGGTCTGATAGGTGACAACGCCCCTATCATTGATTTTATATTAAAACACACTCAAGACTAAGGAGTATTTATGGTGCATAAATTCGTTCGCAAGTCCATTTGCTTCCTAACACATGATCTGATGATGGGTGGCATAGAAAACGTACTGATTGAAGCCGTTAACACATTACATACCAACTATCACATTCGAATCGTATGCCTTTACGGGGAATTCCAGCAGGTTGTGATCGACCGTTTTCCGGAAGATGTAGAAGTCGAATTCAAAAATATGCCCCGGACAAAATGGCTGCGGCTGCCTTTTGTGACTCGTAACTACTTTAAAAAGGTGCTTGGTAATCAGCACTATGACTATATTATCGCTTTAAAAGGTTTTGAGAGACACGCATACTGCTGTAAGGGAGACTGCCGGTTTATATACTGGTGCTTTAATGATTTTCATAGCCTGTACACGGCTGAGAAGCTTACCAAACAGCAAAAACAAATCCTGAGTCAGGACAGAAAACTGTACAAACACATTGATGCCGTTTGGACAGTTACCTCCGGTATTGCGGAAGAAAGCAACGCTCTATATAAAACAAGCATTTTTCAGCCTCTCCCGCTTTCTATTGATTGTTCTGCCATCTCTCAAAAAGCAATGATGCCTTGCGATACAGAGTTTGACAAAAGCAAAACAAATCTGATTTTGCTGGGTCGGGTCTCTTCGGAAAAGGGTTTTTCACGCATATTAAAAAAAATGCCTTCCTTATCCCGAGATTTTCCAAGTGTTCATCTGCACATGATCGGCGGTGGTAACAATCTTCCTCAGTTGCAGAGGAAGTGTACAGAAATGGGTTTAGATCATTGTATAACCTTTTGGGGTGCACAAGCAAACCCTTTCCCTTTCCTCAAGCAGGGACAGCTTTTCATCTGTCCGTCGCACTACGAGAGCTTTGGGCTTGTTATGATGGAAGCTATGTTCTTGGGAATTCCTTTGATCACCACAGCTACCACCGGCGGAAAATATGTAACACAAAACGGAACACTTGCCAAATGTGTGGATAACACAGATGAGGCTCTGTATGATGCAGTAAGATCCTTCTTGCAAAATCCTGCCGGATACAACTACTCACTTGAACGAGCAAAACAGTGGGCGCATAGCCATGACAGAATTCATTTTGCTAAACGCTTGCTCAATCTGCTTGAAACTGTAGACAGTTAACAGCTTGCCCTCATCCCAATCGGATGAGGGCATTTCCTTGTGCAAAAAGTTTCTACGGCAAAATCATTTCAGATGTTGAACATTTTCCAGTTTTATGATAGAATTACACGGATGATTAAAAAGCAGCTACATATTACGTAATACTTGCTGCACGCAAAGGAATTTGGAATATATGAAATTAGGTATCGTTGCTCAGCGACCTATTTCGTAACTCCTTATAAATCTATAAAACCCCGATAAATCCTTGTGGCACAAGGACTTTCGGGATTTGGACAAAAATGTATCTTCACGTAACTTCATGCATCTCAATGCCAAAAAGGTGTACAAAAGGTCTATAAAAGGTGTATGGAAAAAGTGAAACAACCGAGAAAAAACCAATGCAACAGAGACTATAACAACACCCCGTCTTCAACAAAAAAGACGGGGTGTTTTACTGTTCTATATGCAAACCTAAAGTAATGATTATATCCCATTCCTTCATCGTTCACTTTATTATGAATATTCTGCGGGCCCTCTCTGTTTTTCTTAAACCCTCAAAATTACAGTTGCTTATCAGACCTGCCCATACTCTGCGATTACTTGTTTAGTTCTCTGATTTTTTCTTTTTTATGACTGTAAAAACAACAGAAGCACTTACAAGAACTACAGCAGCAATTGATATCCATAGCCAAGTCAGATTGTTGGAATCAACCGTTACATTGGTATCATCTGCGCCGCCAACATTGGAGATACTTGATGAGTCGGTCGTGATTACCTTAATTTCCGGTTCTTGCGCCTCTCTGACAGCATACACAGCAAAGGGCGAGAAATGGTATGTTGAAAATGTTGTGTAGAGTTTTGATTTATCCTCAGATAGACTGACTTCACCAAAATCGAGATCTGCTACATTCAAGTTCGTGTTATCGTCATTGGGAAAATGCAACGCTATATATTGCGTTTTATCCGTTTCATCAAACAGCGATGCTGACAAGCCCAATTTCCCAAGATCGAATGTCTGCGAAACTGTACCGATTTTCTCTCTTTTACCATCGTTATCCGTAAAAAGTGCTTCACCGTTACCCGACCGCAGCGTAATATCATTTGCTCCAATCAAATAAACATCGTACTTTTTACCAGGGGTTAAATCGAATCCGTCAAGATTAATATCGGGTGTAACAGAGCCGAGATATCTTGAACCGACGGCAGGAGCCTTGGCTGGGGTAAGATCATCGTAAAGCTCAATCAGACCTTCATTGATCATACCTGCCGGTTTTCCTTCGTGATGTAAAACCATCATGTGAGTGCCATCCTCATTTGTATAAGAAACCGGAGTATTATACAGGACTCCATCTATACGAATGAACTCATCCTCTGTCTGTTGAAGATTTGTCCGAAATCCGTCTTTCTCCTTAAACTGTGATGTTGTCATATCGAAGTCACGCATCACGCCGTCTGACAATCTGATCATTGGAAGCACAGAGCCTTCTCCGTCATATTTACCGATACAATACTTTTCGCCATCGATCAAAACAAATTCGCCGGAACGATATTCTGTGCCATTGGTATGGGTATAAATAGCATCTGCAAGCGTCGATGATCCAAAGTGATTTGCAGAAATATTTCTCTCCGGTTCAAGTATAGAAAGGATGGGTTGAAGCCCGATCTTTTGATTCGTAACCACGATAGAAGCATCGTTAGGAACATTTATCCCTTCCGTAGGAAGAAACGTAACGTTTTCCACCCCGGCATTCTCGTCGATCTTTACAGCAACCCCATTCAACTTTTGGACAGGTGCGCCGTCTGCGATTTTCTCACCGCAGCCTTTACAGTAAGTGT
>JAFTXB010000162.1 GCA_017461825.1 Clostridia bacterium | reverse complement strand
GGGGCGATGATGTTTTCCTCCAAGCTGATCATGGAGGTACTTCCAAATATTCACCTGATCGCGCTGTTTGTGGTGACGCTGACGGTGGTGTTCCGCCAAAAGGCATTGTATCCCATCTACGTGTTCGTGTTTATCACGGGACTTTACGCGGGCTTTGCGCCTTGGTGGGTGCCGTATCTCTACGTCTGGACGGTTTTGTGGGGCGTTGTGATGCTTCTACCCCGAAAAATGCCTCTGTGGCTTGCCCCTGCCGTTTATGCGATCGTTTCGGCGTGTCACGGATTTTTGTACGGTGTGCTTTACGCCCCCGCGCAGGCACTGCTGTTTGGCATGAGCTTTGAGGGGATGCTTGCATGGATCGTTGCGGGATTCCCATTTGATTTGATCCATGGGATCAGCAATCTGGTGTGCGGCGTGATGATCGTACCCTTTGTCACCCTGCTCACCCGCCTCAAAAAGCAATACCGATTTTAAAAAAAGAGGGAAAAGCAAGACCTTTTTAGAAGGCGATTGCTTTTCCCTTGCTTTTTTCTTGACAGGATGGGAAAGATGTGGTATAATCAAAGTGGAATCAATTGCGTGAGGGAGTGCATTTAATGAAAAAGACCGATCTTTTGTGCTTTGTTTCAACGATTCTGTATGCTGTAAGTGCGCTGATGCCGTAAGGCGTCAGGATAATCGACATTGAATAAAGGAGATAGAAACGATGAAAGGAAAAATTTCCATTTGGAAAAAGTTGACTGTCATACAATGGCTTTCGATTGTATATCTTGTGATGACAGTTGTAAACGCGTTTTTGTTTAGAACTACGGGGATTGGATCCAATTTGCCGACTGCCGCAATTGTGTTTTTTATGGGTTACGGAAGATTTGAAGAGTCTGTTTTTCTTGTTTTGTCATTTTTGTTTGTTCTCGCTTCGGTTGTTTGGTTGCCAATCCTATATGTCAATCTTTTTCGAAAAAAACGCGAAGCACTGTTTTGTTATGCCGTTTTGGGAGATATGATTCTGTCGCTCTTACTATACACGTTAGTTTCGCATTCATGGTGGAAAGTGATGCTTTCCGGTGCCTTTTGTGCGCTGCTGTTCCATTTTAAACCCCAAAAACGAATGAAATCAATGCCAAATGAACAGTAAAAATACTTGAAGTCGGCGATTTTGAACTGCGCGACGTGTTGATTGTTCCGTTATGCAATTTTGGGATTGCCTCAAAAAGCAATACCGATTTTAAAAAAGAGGGAAAAGCAAGACCTTTTTAGAAGGCGATTGCTTTTCCCTTGATTTTTTAGTTTACCAAATCGGGATTGACCGCTTGGAGGGCGGCGTTTTTGTTGTTTTGGATCACGTACGGGAGCTCGATGATCTGCATTTCGTCGCCCGATACGTAGAGGTCGACGGCATATTTCAAATATGCCTTCATCGTGGAGACGCCCTCCTTGATCATCAGGTATTCCTTCAAGCGCCAAGTCACCGCGGGGATCAGCAGGGTCTCCGCTTGGATGCTGTGGTAGATCTCCTCCACCGATGCCCACTGTCCGTGGTGTGCAACCTGCAAAATATTGGTTTTTAAGTAGCTGCCCCAGAGCTTATTCAGGATCGGGCCCGATTCGTAGGCGGTGTCTGCCAGCAGCATGACCGAATCGGCTCCGAATTTCAGACGCATCACGAGGGAGGAGTTGTTGACGTTGGCAAGCGGCTGCGGGATCAGATCCTCGGGGGTGTAGAGCACCTCTGCTTCAACACTGCCGAATTTCAGTACCTGCCCCGTATGCAGCTTGTAAACCCTCGTTTCGCTTGAAAGAGAGCCTTTGAGCGCCTTTCGGATGGCTTCAACGTCGGAGGTACAGTCCTCTGTTCGCTCCGAGGTTTTGATGTCATAATAATCGGTATAGACGAGATTGAGCATGACGGCTTCGATCTTGATGCTTTTATCGTTGCTGTGCCGCTTCATATAGTCGGAAAAAGCGCCGTAATGGTCAATGTGGGGGTGCGTGAGGATCCACGCCGCAACGGTGATCTCGCCCTCGGGGACAAGCCTGCGAAGTGTGGTGTAAACGAGGTCGCCGCCGTCATAACCGCCGTCGTAAATGATGTATCTGCCGTCGGGAAGGCGGAAAATATAGCCAAGTCCGTTGTCAGGCTGTGGGATGGATGCAATATAGGGGGTGTGTGTTTCGGCGGCATTGCAGGAGAGGTCGATCGGTGCCAAGGAATCCGTGGGTCCCGTAAGCACGCGCACCTCGTTGTTGTACGCCGTGAAATAGGCATACACGTAGTCGTTTTCACCCTCAAAGGTGTAAAACAGATTGCCCGCTTGCTCGCGCACGTTGGTCTTTTTGAAGCCGAGTGCCTCAACCGATTGGCAGTAGCTCAAAAAGCTTTCCTTGTCCGAAACGGCGTGAGCCATTTTGGAATTGTCGCCGCAATCGATTGTGGTTGCGTTGAGATACGCGGGGAGCTCGTCGGCGTTCGGAAGTGCTGTATAGGCATCCTGATAGGGGAGCGAAAGCGAGATCTCGTTTTTCTCGGTCGTTTGAAGCGCATCGATCAGATTTTCGACAACGCGCGTGCCGCTTTCAATGCTTTGAAAGCCGATGCACAGCTTGCCGTTTTTGATCTCAACCGCCGCACTCCGCGCCGAGAGCCCTTGATAGAGCGCCTTGGATTCCTCAAAATCGGTTTCGCCGATCAGAATGAGGTGCTCGAATGTGCCGTCCAGCTGATCCTCCGCAACGAGCGAGGTTCGCACCTTGGTGTTGCTGATGAGAAACGCCAACAGCTGATTTGCCATGCGGAATTCGACCGACGAGGCGTCTTTTGGAATGACGATGGCACAGCGGTATGCGCCGTCGGAAAAGAGGTCAAAGAAGGCGGGTTCCTCGGGCTTGGTTGCGGTTTCGGTCTCGCTGTCCGATGGTTGCGGAGGATCGGGCTCCTTGGGGGCGGTGCACCCGAGCGTTCCGATGCAAAGCAAGGACAGAAGCAGAAGGGATAGGGGAAGATAGAAAAGCAGTTTTTTCATGTTGGTCACCTCGGTTTGCTTTGATGGATATAGTTTAGCACAAAAGTGCGCAAAAGTCAATTGATTTTGCAATATTCTGCCTGCTTTTAGCATGTTATTTATGCTTTTACAACCCCTCCGTCTCGCTTCGCGAGCCACCTCCCCTTACACAGGGGAGGCTTTTTATACAATATTACTTGAATGCAACAGCCCCTTATTCTTTACTTTTCAAACGCGCGGAGCGTGATGCCGTCGTGCGTTTCGCACCAAATGTGCTCAAGGTCAAAGCCTTTCAAGGTGTCGGCGGTAACGCTTTCATTGGAATCAAAGGAATAGCAGGCAAGCTTTCCGCACTTGATACCGTTGAAGAGGCAGAAGGTCTTGAACTCTTCGGCTGATCCAAAGGCTTCGGTGATCAGCTGTGTCAGCCTCTCCAGCTCGTCAAGTGAGACGTCGGAGGTCAACTGATACCAAACGCGCACCTCACTGACATCCTCGGTGTAGATTGCTGCGTCGGTTTTTGAAAGATATTCAAAATAGGATTCCAAAATCTCTCTGCGACGTTCATTTTCTCCAACCGCGTCAAGATCCTGACGGACATAATTGGAGAGAAACTGCTTGTAGTCAAATGCATCCATAGCAGGCTCCAAGCGTACTTTGATGATCCGCATGGCATCCTCGGTCAGAAGGATCGGCGTATAGGCAGGGTAGGGCATGGCGGCAACGTCGTCTTGGATACAGGTTGCATACTGCTCGGCGTTGACGGTCAGCGTTCCCGCAAAGTAGGAGGTTACAACCGCGTGCGCCGTTCCCGCAATGCCGCTGCACAGCATCGTTTTGCCGATGCCGCTGTCCGCTACCGTCAGATCTGCGTTCTTGACAAAGCAGGCGTCAAGATAGTTGGCGTAGCCCACCAGTCCTCCGATCGCCGCCGTTTCCTCCACCATTGATGTGGCATCGTAGCGGATCAGTACGTTCTCGGCATAGCAGCCGCCCACAACTCCCGCCTTGGCGGCAAGCGCGCCGACGTACAGGTTCGTTGCGGTTGGGGTGCCGCTGATCGTGATCTCTACGTCCTCCACGCCAAGATAGGTGATCTTTGCCAACGTAAGCCCGAACAGCCCCACGGCGATGTCCGACTTTTCTTCGGTATTTGCCGTTTCGGGCGCATTCAGCTTGACGTTGCGGATGACGTTGCCGTTTCCGTTGAGGCTGCCGCGAAATCCGCCTGCGTAATTTCCAAGCGGAGAAAAGCCGCTTTCATAGCACCCGCCTGCCTCATAAGCCGTTTCGGGAATATCAATGTCGTTCATGAGGATAAAATCGGTTTC
>JAFTXB010000161.1 GCA_017461825.1 Clostridia bacterium | reverse complement strand
GATGCGGTGCAGGGCTATCTCAAATGCAGGCTTGCGCCCGCAGCACTCCGTGCCGATCTTGTAACCGTCTCGGCACATAAGATCGGCGGCCCCAAGGGCGTGGGAGCACTCTACGCCTCGCCCGAGGCCCTCAAGCGCCGTGATTTCGTCCCCTGCCTGCTTGGCGGTGGACAGGAAGCGGGCTTTCGGTCGGGCACCGAAAACGTCATCGGCATTGCAGGCTTTGGCGCGGCGGCGGAGGAAGGTTTTAAAAGCCTTTATCAAACGGTTGCGCATCTTACCGACCTGCGGACGTACGCCGAGGAGCGGTTATCCGCTCTGCCCGTGCGCTTGAATATCCCCACGGGAAAGCGCGCACCGCATATTCTGAATCTCACCCTGCCCGACATCAAAAGTGAGACCATGCTCCACGCACTGTCGGCAAAGGGCATTTGCATCTCCCATGGCTCTGCCTGCTCCTCGCGCGCGCAAAAAGTCAGCTCGGCGCTGACTGCGTTCGGTCTTTCGGCCGACGATGCAGCTTCCTCGGTCAGGATCAGCTTTGGCGTACAGAATACGCGCGAGCAGATCGACCGCCTTACAGATGAACTGAATGAGGAAATTAACCGACTGGTGCGGATACACAGATAAGGTGTTCCGCACCTTTTCAATTTCTGCGTAAAGCACAACCAACTTCTATTGACATTTCCAGCGTTTTATGGTATACTTGATACAGAAAACCATCGCTTTTTATTTAGGAAAGGAGAGCATTATGGATCAAAACAATGAACAATTCCGCCCCGAGGAACAAAACAACGCTGACCCCTTCCTCTATACCGTTAGTGCCGATCTTACGGAAAACGGTTATATTCCGCAAAACACACCGAAAAAGCGGCAAAAAAGCGATAAGAAGATCAAACCGCTTCCCATTGTTTTGGCATCACTCACCTGCGTGCTCGTGCTCTGCTTTGTGGCTGTATTTGCGATTCTCTTGCCCTTGAATGAAGAAACGGCGCTCGCCAACACCTTTAAAGCCGTGTTCTTTGACCCCACCGACCTCGCAAAAGCATCCGAGATTTGGGCGGAAAGCGGAGTCATCGCACAAATTGATCTTGACTTGCCCCGAAACGTCACCTCTCTGCAAAAAGATCTGCACATCGGCATTGATACGGCACAGACACCGGACGGAAAAAACAGGGTCAAACTACTGTTGGACTCCAACAAAATTGAATATGCCGTGGAATTGATATATGATGAGGAAACGGTTGCCATCGGCGGATTTTGCCCAGATGATCAATACGTAACCGTCCCTCGCAAAAACATCGCAAAGGCATTGGATGATTCTATCCTCCATCCCGAAAGCGATTCGGACTACGCGCTGGACCAGGACAACTACGATGAATTGCGCGACATGCTTGAGCTGCTCGATCCCGAGTATGAGGATCCCGACTCCAAATCACTTGCCGAATCCTTTGATCTGATCGCGGAGCAGATCCTCCCCTATCTCAAGCCCAAGACCTCGATCTATTTTGCGGACGGAGAATTTCGCTTGTGCAAGGATGTCACCTATACGCTTGATAGCGAAGATATCAACGAGATCTTGGACATTATAATCGACGAGGCAAAGGATAATGACCGTTTCAACGAGACATTCTCCTTTACCTTGGACGAAACGGAAACCGACAGCGATGAGGAAAAAGACCTCGCCCGCGATCTCAAGCGCGTCAAAAAGGAATTTGAAGAGTTGAGCTTTGAGCTGACCTATACCGTAAGCGGTAAAAAGATCACCGATCTCAAGCTTTCGATGCGCTCGGTCCACAAGGATGACCAAACAAATTCCTACGACCTCTCGCTCGGCTTTGTGTACGGCGAAAATAAAAACGGCTTTGACGCAACACTCACGACCGTAGAAGAAAAGAAAACCAAGTATACAATTGAATCCGAGATAGAATACCGTAAAAAGAAAGACGGAGACGAAACGGTGTGTGAAGCGGAGATCCAGACCACCACACTTCGCGAAGGGCGTTTATACAGCGGTGATCCAATTGAAGAAGAATCCACCGTGACGCTGACCTATGACCCCGACAGTCACAAATACAATCTCTCTGTAGAAGGCGAAGACAAAGACGATATCGTAGAATTTGAAGGAAAATTCAAGCTTTCTCCAAAATCCGCAGAATTTGAATTCTCGCTCGATGAGATCCTGCAAGGAAAGAAACGGCAATCCATTTTATCAGATTTTTGCGAAATTAAGCTTGAAAAAATTGACAGCAAGGATGCGTTTGATATTCCCGATGGCAACAACCTTCTTGCTATGGACAACGCCGCATTTACCGATTTCTTGCGTAATCTGCAAATTCAAGACTTTGACCGTATAATGTACGGTCTGACAGGACAAAGCCTCGGCATTCCTTACACAGCCGATGAAAAAGTTCTGGTCCAATCAACAGCTGCCGTTGCCGCGGCAGAAAAATACTGCAAGCAATTTTCAAGATACCTTTCCGCGGAAGATACTTCCACCCGTCAGAACAGCGCATTTGTCTATGACAAAGAGCTCGATCTTTACGTTTTGATGGATTACTATCCTTCCACAAAAAAGATCCATTACAATTTCGCCTACGAGCTGACCGAACAAATGCTCAACAAATATCATGAGGCAACACCTACACCGGGGGGCAGCATGACGGTTCACAAGCTGAGCCAGACCGAATTTACTCCCGCCACCTGTACAACGCAGGGCAAGCGTGTTTATCACTGCGAAATTTGCGATAAAACGATCTCGGTGAAAATTGAGCCGCTTGGACACAAATTCGATTTGCGCCAATCAACCAACGTCACAACAGATGACGGCGTTGCGCGCGTTGCGACGATGTATTATTGCGCTACCTGCGGAACCTTTTCGCACGGCTCGATCCTCAATTTTTGCACCTTCTATGTATCAAAGCTTGAAAACGGTACCTATCGATTGGATAGCTATCAATACAGCCAATCCTATACCGATACGAAAAAGTACTTCTGTATTCCCGACGAGATCTACAAAGTACTTCCCATTACAGAGTTTGATGCATCTGTATACGCCGACTCTCAAGCAGTTGCCGTGCGCATTCCAAGCGGTGTCACATATGTAACATCGGTTCACGCCTCATATTATTCCAATTCAAAACTGCAAGTCCTTGTGTTACCTGCAACTCTCACCGGAATTAAAGATGGCGCAATAACAACAAATAATGATCTTCGCTTGATCTATTACTGCGGAACCGAGGATATGTGGAACAAGCTCCAGCTCGGAAACTACCGCACACTCTGGAAGGATGTGCAAATTGTTTTCTGCCCCGAGGGTGTTACCGGCAAACAGGTTGCTGACAGTATCATTGATCCCAATGCCGCAACCAATGCGTTGGAGCAAAAAAAGCAACAGGTCAAAACACCTGAAGCAGTCCGCGCGTTAGCGGCAAGCAATGCGTCGGTCACGCTGTTTGACGACAGCACGGTGCAGGCTGCGGCATACGATGAAACAACCGACCTTGTAGCTCTTTGCAAGGTGTACAACGGCACGTCAACCGATATTCTCCTCTACAACGCTTCAACGGGCGCTTTGGTAAAGACCGTTACCGTAAACGACCATATCCATACGATCGATATAAAAAACGGTTATCTTGCTATGGCATCCAAAAAGGTTCCCATCTATTACGTTTACACTGTTTCGAGTGAAACGATGAAAACGGTCGAATTCAAAACCTTTTTCGACTAGTAACGCATCTAGTTGAATTAATTCCTCTTGTGACATTGACTCTACGTAAGAAATTGTATTTTCTACTGCTACTTTATCTGTCTCATTAGCACCACACATTACTGCTGAAATACTTGTACCAACGTATGAACTTCCCACTGTAGTATTCACTGGAAAAAAATCTCCGTATTCATCCCCTAGAACAGTAGCAGCAAATGGACTACCAACAGTTCCTGCTCCTAATGCTGTACTAGTTATTGACCCTAATAATTCCATATTTATCTCCCTTCGTGTTTAAATTTTTTTCTTTATAACTATTTT
>JAFTXB010000160.1 GCA_017461825.1 Clostridia bacterium | reverse complement strand
GGTTGGGACGGAGCTGCGGGGGCATTTGGGTTGGTTGACCCTGTAAAGCAGGTGGCGATCTACTTTGGAACGCATATCATGGGTTGTCAATACGTCTACCACCTTGTGCATCCCACGGTGCGGGATATGGTATTTGAGGCAATTTCGAATGAAGAATAAGCATTGGATCGGGTGGGGTATCTATTACGCCGCCGCAGTATTGGCTTGCACGATCTGCGCGTTGGCGCTCCCCGAAGCGATTCAAATCTCATTTTTATCGCTCCTCCCCCTCTGCTTGGCGGTAATTCCGCTCACGGTATTCTCCAAATGGTACGTTACCCATGGATTCGGCACAAGAACACCCTCAAACCCCACCTTTGATATAAAATATCAAAAAATAAAGGGGCGCGGCGGTGATATCATTCTGGAGGACAATCGAAGTGATCAAAAGCATCCGTTTGAGGTCGATGACGCGGCAAAGCAACGTGCCGCGCTTGCCCTGACACCGCTCTACTTCCCCTTTTTGGTCTTCTTTTCGCTTGGCAAGCTTTTTGCCCTCCTCCTGCTCCCCCTTGAGATCATTGCAATCTTTTCCTATGCCTCACTTGTGATGCAAAAAGAGGTGAAAAAGCATATGGAAGAAGAAAAGCGGCGCTTGAAGGAGCAAGAGACGCGTGAGGAGCTTGGGATGTGGAGGTGAAATAATAAAGGCCGTTAGCTGCAAGAAAGGTTGTTTCCTCGGTCAACGGTCTTTTTTCTTTTCTTCTTTTGAAAAAATATTAAAAAAAGCAAAAAATCTTTTCAAAAGCCCTTGATTTTTATTTTTTTATGTGGTATAATAAACAGCGTCATACGCCGGTGTGATGGAATTGGCAGACGTGCTGGACTCAAAATCCAGTGGTAGCGATACCGTGTCGGTTCGACCCCGACCACCGGCACCAAAAAAGCATCGGAGAGCACTTGCTCTCCGATGCTTTTTTACGTCAGTTGATCCCAAGTCGGATCATTTTTCAAACATATAGTTTATTCCAAATTTCTCGATTATACTTTTTTCATCGAGTGTCAGTTTGTGTCCCTTTTGAAACACAACGATCAGGTGCGTCAGCTCGTCTTCTTCGCTAAACTTGGCAGTCATACTGAAGGTTACTTCACGGTAAATCTCGTTCTTTTTTGTTTTAAAAAGAAACCTTGTCGTTTCCGGAAGGGTCTCTACAGTTTCCGAACCGTTTTGATCGTTCCAATGAATAGAACAATTGCCTTTGTCACCCAATTCGATCTCAACAATCTTTGCCAACGAATTGGAGTTCTCGTTCTCTTTTTTGGACGAGGCTAATGTATTACAGGCAGTCAACAGCGTTGCGACAATGCCTATCAGCAAGATAGAAGAGACAAGTTTGAAAAAACGATGCATGATTCAAAAAGCTCCTTTATTGGTCATTACTGACACTATTATACTTGATTTTGATTGCCGTGTCAACCTTTTTCTGTATTCATCCAAAAAATATCTTTCTTATTATTCATATCCAGTTCATGTTTTTTTGTTATACTGATATGAATAATCCTTTCAGAAAGGTACGGGTGTCATAATATGAAAACACTTGGTATCGATATTGGCTCCACCACCGCAAAGCTTGTCTTGCGCGACGGGGAGCGTGTGATATACGAAAAATACGAGCGTCACTTCTCGCAGGTGCGCCAAAAAACGCTGGATATGCTCTCGGAGATGCGCGGCGTTTTGCCCGACGAGGAGATCCTCGTTGCGATCTCGGGCTCGGCAGGACTTGGACTTGCGCAAAGCGCGGGACTTGCCTTTGTGCAAGAGGTGTTTGCGACGGGAGAGGCAGTAAAGCTGCTTGCCCCCGACACCTCTGCCGTCATTGAGCTTGGCGGCGAGGACGCGAAGATCATCTTTTTTGAAGGCGGCACCGACGAGCGCATGAACGGCTCCTGCGCGGGCGGTACGGGCGCTTTCATCGACCAGATGGCGACCTTGCTCAATGTTTCGGTTGATGAAATGGATAAGCTGAGCCTTTCGCACCGACGCATCTACCCCATTGCCTCGCGTTGCGGTGTCTTTGCAAAAACCGACATTCAGCCGCTCCTCAACCAAGGGGCGCGCAAGGAGGACATTGCCGCAAGCATTTTTCAGGCTGTGGTCAACCAGACCATTGCGGGTTTGGCGCGCGGACGGAAGATCACGGGCAAGGTGCTCTTTCTCGGCGGCCCGCTCTATTATTGCAAGGGACTCCAGGAACGCTTTCGCGTGACGCTGGGGCTTGACGACGAGCACGCGATCTTCCCCGAAAACGCGCGGTTTGCCGTGGCATTGGGGGCTTCTCTGTTTGCCGAAAAGAACGCGTCTCCCCTCTCGCTTGCCGCGTTGAAGGAGGCGATAGGGCAAAGCATTTCGTCGGCGCCCTCGGTAAACCGCTTGGAGCCTCTGTTTGCATCCGACCGTGATTACGAAGAGTTTTCCGAACGGCACGCTCAGGCAACGGTGAGAGAGATCGACCCCACCGCCTACCGCGGAAACGCAACCCTTGGTATTGACTGCGGAAGCACCACAACGAAGCTTGTTCTGCTTTCCGAAAATAACGAAATTCTCTACTCCTACTACGCCTCCAACCTCGGCAATCCCGTGGCGGTGGTGAAGGAGCAACTGGAAGATATCTACACACTTTGCGGCGACCGCATCCGCATTACGGGCAGTGCCGTGACGGGATACGGCGAAGAGCTGATCCGCGCGGCGTTTGGCGTGGACTTTGGCGTGGTGGAAACCATTGCGCACTACACTGCCGCAAAATTCTTCCGTCCCGACGTGGATTTCATCCTTGACATCGGCGGTCAGGACATCAAGTGCTTCCGTATTCGTGGCGGCGCGATCGACAGCATCATGCTCAACGAGGCCTGCTCCTCGGGGTGTGGCTCGTTTGTGGAGACCTT
>JAFTXB010000159.1 GCA_017461825.1 Clostridia bacterium | reverse complement strand
GATGTGAGCGATATCTATGTTTTTATACATCAGCGACTGGATGACTGTGACAACTCTCGATATCTTGTAAAAAACGCAGTTGAAATACGGACGCTATTACAAAACAGTGGTAAGGTGCGCAAGGTGTTTCAAGGACACTATCATAAAGGCGATTTTCAGAAAATCGAGCAAATTGAATATATCACCTTACAAGCCATGTGCGAAGGTGAGAAAAACATATATACGGTAATCGAAATATAACTTGAAAAGGAAGCGAAAAAATGAAAAAGAAAATACTTTCGATTGGAGAGATCATATGGGATGTTTATCCCGATAAAAAGACAATTGGCGGCGCACCGCTTAACTTTGCGGCTCATGCCGTTCTATGCGGTGCAGAAAGCACGTTGATTTCGGCAATCGGGAATGATACGTTGGGTGACGAAGCCATTCAAGCCTTGGCTGAATTTTGCGTGGATCGCCGTTATATTAAGAAAACTGACAGACCCACGGGACAGTGTATTGTAACCTTGGATGAAAATGCAATTCCACATTATAATGTATTGCGTGGGGTTGCGTATGATCATATCGAACTTGATAACACGGATTTTTCTGCGTTTAATCAGGAACATTATGATGCTCTGTATTTCGGAACCTTGATACAACGTGAGTCGGTTTCCAAACAGGCAGTTCGTGAGCTTGTGTCTCATTGCAATTTTCGCAATATCATATGTGATGTCAATCTTCGCCCAAACTGTTATGATTCGGACTCTGTAAATTTTTGCTTGAGCCATGCCACAATTTTAAAGGTCAGTATGGAAGAAGAGCCTCTTTTGCGCTCTCTGAGTGGATATGTTCCGGATACCGGCACTCCGGAGGCGATTGCAATGGCATTGTCCAAAGCATATCCTCAACTTGAGGTGATCCTCATCACACTTGGAAAGGACGGATCTTATGCTTATTCCGCAAAGGACTGTAAGTCATACTATCAAAAATCCATTGGAGATATTGTTGTTTCAACGGTCGGCGCAGGAGATAGCTTTGCTGCGGCGTGGTTAACATCATATCTTAATAAACAACCGATTGAACAGTGTATGAAAAAAGCGGCTGAGATCAGCGGATTTGTGGTAGCACATACGCAAGCGGTTCCCATCTACTAAAGATAGGAAATATGCAAAAAAAACGCTGCCCTATTTACTTTTTGTAAAAATTATGGTATAATGAGGCTGTTAAAAGAATTAGGGGTGAAAGAGGGAGTTTAATGAAAAAGTACCTTAACCTGTTTTTTATAATGTTAAAGATCGGGTTATTTACCTTTGGCGGCGGTTATGCTATGATAGCCCTTCTCGAAAACGAATTCGTATCCAAAAAGAAATGGATCGAAAAAAACGAATTCCTTGATATGGTTGCGATTGCAGAGTCCACACCGGGGCCGATCGCGATTAATTCCGCAACTTATATCGGCTACAAAATGCTTGGCTTTTTCGGCGCGCTTATAGCAACTGTGGCGGTGTGTATCCCGTCTTTTATCATCATATATGCGATATCGCTATTTTTTGATGCGTTTCTCTCGTTTACCCTCGTATCGTATGCATTCCGAGGAATACAGGTCTGCGTGATTTGGCTGATCCTTTCGGCGGGGCTGAAAATGCTAAAGCAGATGAAGAAAACACCGTTTAATATTGTTATTCTTTCTATTGTTATCACTTGTATGGTGGCGTTTTCTGTGTTCTCTGTCAGCTTCTCTACGATATTTTATATTCTCATATCGGGAGCGGTTGGCTTGTTCGTATATCTGATCGGTTCGCTCCGAGGGAGAAAGGAGGCTGACAAATGATATACCTTGAACTGTTCCTTACCTTTTTACAGATCGGTGCGGTATCCTTTGGCGGAGGATATGCTATGATCTCTCTCATAAGAGAAAAGGTTTTGATGCACGGTTGGCTCACCGAGGAAGAACTGCTGAATATGATAGCCGTATCGGAATCAACGCCCGGGCCGATCGCCGTGAATATGGCAACCTTTGTAGGCTCCATGCAGGGCGGCATTCTCGGCTCGTTTCTCGCAACGCTCGGCGTGGTACTGCCTTCTTTTATCATCATACTGATCATTGCTGCTTTGATACGTAACTTTTTGAAATACAAAGGAGTACAGGCATTTCTGGGGAGTATCCGTCCTTGTGTGGTTGGGTTGATATTGGCAACGGCAATTACGATGCTTATGAGTACGCTTTTTTCTTTCAAGAACATTGACAGTACCGTGATACCCGATATAAAGGGCTTGATCATTTTTTTCATGATTGCTGTAGCTGCTGCCGTCACAAAAAAAATCAGAAAAAAACCACTTTCACCGATATTGCTGATTCTCATATCGGCAGGGCTCGGGATGGTAATGTATTCGATATAAGAAAGGATTTTTTAAAATGAGCAAACATGTACTTGTTGTAGGAAGTATCAATGTAGATTATGTGATTCACACCAACCGTCTTCCAAAATTGGGAGAGACCATCACGGGCGATTCCTTTGCCATGAATTTTGGCGGCAAGGGGGTCAATCAGGCGGTTGCGATCGCAAAAGCGGGCTGTGAAGTCAAGATGCTGGGGGCGGTTGGAACCGATCTTTCCGGCGATCTTGCACTGAAAAATCTTGCTGACTGCGGTGTGGACGGCAGTGAGGTGTTGCGCGTTGACGCGCCTACGGGCGCAGCTGTTATCACGGTGTGCGGAGGGGACAATCATATCATTTTGGATGTCGGCGCGAACGGGTTCGTTACGCCCGAGGTGATCGATGCAAAGCGCGATCTTTTCGCATGGGCGGATATTTTGGTGATGCAGTATGAGATTCCCACCGAGTCGGTGCTTGCTGCCGCAAAGCTTGCGCATGAGCTTGGTAAGACTGTGGTGCTCAATCCCGCACCTGTAAAGGATGTGGACCGTGAGCTGTACCGATACATCGATTTGATGATCCCCAATGAATTTGAGGCGGAGTTGATCACAGGCATTGCACCTGTGGACGATGCATCTGCGCGCGAGGTCATTGCTTCTTTGCGCGGCTTGGGATGCAAAAACGCCATTGTAACACTTGGCAAGCACGGCTGTGCTTACGGCGTGGAGGATGACGTGCATTTTGCGGGGATCTATGAGGTCGTGACCGTTGATACCACGGCGGCTGGTGACAGCTTTATCGGCGGTATCTGCTCCAAGATTTGCGAAGGCTGGGAGCTTGACCGCGCGGTGAGATATGCCGGTGCTGTGTCGGCAATTACGGTCAGCCGTGCGGGTGCGGCGGTGTCGATTCCAAGTGCCGATGAGGTGGAGAATTTCCTCAAAACGCACACCATTGGGGAGCATCGGTTTTAAAGGGGAATTATTTTATGAAAAAAACTATTATCATTGGTATCGTTATCGTATTATTAGTTGTCCTTTTTTTGCCGTTTGCATATGGGAAGTATGATGACGGCGGTACAAAAACATATACCTCGTTAACGTATCGTGTTGTAAAATGGAATAAATATGTAGTGAACTATAATGAGCTTGATGAAAACGGTGAGCCGATGATCGAAACGTATTGCAAAACATCTGTGTTTTTGTTCCCCAACAACTTCAAATCGATTGATGAATTATGGGAGATTGAAAAACAAAACAATTGAATTTGCCATGAATAAACGAACGCCCGACTTTGTGCTGTCGGGCGTTTGCTTTGCGTTATGGATGCTTTTCAAGATGCTCAATATAGCGGTTCCGGTTCTTGTGGTTGAGATGAAAAGAGAGTGGGCAGGATTTGGACGGTTTGGGTTGACAAATCGATCAAAAAGTGATACAATAGAAACCGAAAAAAGCAAATGGAGGGGGAGCCATGGAAAAGAAACCGATTGGACATGCGATTGCGGAATTGAGACAAAAAAAGGGAATGACGGCGGCGGAGCTTGCCGAGCATATGGATGTTGCCGAGCGTACGGTGGAAGAATGGGAATGCGAAAGCACTGCTCCCAATGCCGAACAGCTTGCCGCATTGGCGGAGCTTTTTGGTGTTACGGCGGAAGAACTGGCAGAGGGACACTTTTCTGTGCACGCTTACGACGATATCACCCGTACCAAGCAGGTCGAGCGTGAGCAGGATCTGTTCAAGCTGATCTGCCGCACCGTTGCGCTTGCTATGGGAATCGCTGTCACTGTTTTGTCCTTTATGGATCGCATGGATCCCAAAGACGCGGTTACCATGCTTGGCATTGGACTGACCTGTCTCGGTATTTCCGCTTTTCACAGAAAGAAATAACGCATATGATGAGGATGTTTGCCGAGATCAAACGCGACACCGATGCTGTTTTTCCATTCGTTTTGACGACCGTGGGAGATAACGATCATCAAGATCCCATGTTAAGGCCGGAGGGTTTTAATTCTCATCATTTTTTATGGCTGAAGACGGGAAAGGGAAGCTTTCGTTTTGGAGAGGATCGCTTTGAGTTAAGTGCAGGCGAGGGCGTTTTCATTCGAGCAGGTGTGCCGCACAGCTACGAGGGAAAAAACTTTGCAACGGCGTGGTGTACCTTTTTGATGAGTGATGCGATGCTGGATCATTTGGGTGTCGGCGATTATATGCGCTTTCGTGTTCCAGCCGATCTCAACCGCGAGCATGAGCAATTGTATCGCTTTTCGGTAGGGGATAGCACGATCCTTTCACGTTCAACTGCGGGTTATACCTTTGTGATGGAGCTGTTTGATGCCATCTTAACTCCCACCGTGCATCTTTCGGAGCGTGTCAACCGCTTGCTTGAGCGACGTTACGCCGAGCCTCTGACACTTGATCTCATTGCTGAGGAGGTAGGGGTTGACCGCTTTGCGCTTTGTCGCTGTTACAAGCGTGAACGCGGTGGAACCGTTATGGAAGAGCTCAACCGCATCCGCATCGCAAAAGCGAAACGTTTTCTCAAATACAGCACCGCATCGGTGGAATCGGTTGGACGTATGTGCGGCTTTGAAAGCTCGAGCTACTTTGGCAAGCGCTTCCGCGAAGCAGTCGGCTGTACCCCAGCGGAGTATCGGAAATAGGATCAAAAAACGGCACATGCCCAATTTTGCAGGGCGTGTGGTAACCCCCAAATAATCTCGCGTATACAGCCCCAAAAAGACCGCCCCGAAATCGGAGCGGTCTCAAATTTATAAGCAAAACTGCTGTATAGTTTATTTGCTATATATTGTTTATTGCTGTATATAGTTTATTTGCCATATACGGTTTATCTGCTATATCCTCTCAAAACACATCCGTCTTACCACGGCAACCTGCGGTCGTTTGAGGAAAGGACGTCGGTAAAATACTGTTCCACATTCAATCCGTTTGCCATAGCTGTGGCGGCAAGAGAATAGATGACCGCGCTCGCCTGCGCACCCTTGACGGAGTTTGCAAACAGCCAGTTCTTCCGTCCTACTACAAATGG
>JAFTXB010000158.1 GCA_017461825.1 Clostridia bacterium | reverse complement strand
TGTCACTTCCGTTTGTAACGTCGCCGTCGCTGTCTGCAACCTCGATTCCGCTGTGTGCCGTCAGCTTTGTGCGGTTCTTCAGGATCAGATGCACGTTGCCGCGCACCTCAATGCGATCATCGATCTCCACGTTTTCAAACACGTAATACCACGTATCCTCGCCATCCTTGCCCCATACAAGATGAAGATTGTCAGAGGTAAGCAAGATCACGTTATCCATGCTCTGCAAAGCACCGTTAGCGTCAAGGTATTCTGCCGTACTGTTCACCGTCAGGGTGCCGTTATTTACAATTTTATCACTTCCAAAAAGGAATCCGTTCACAACAACCGCACCGCCGTCCGCAACAGTCAAGGTGCCTTCCACCGTCAGCGCAGCCCCGATATCCACCGTCAGGATCACGTTTTCGGGAACCTTCCACGTCGCCCCCTCGGCAACAACAGTGTCGCTTTCAATGACAAAGTTCGCATAAACGGTATAATTCACACCGCCGTCATCGGAAATAATGCCGCCCGTTTTGCTCACGGATACAGCACCTGAACTGCCTGCCCCTTCACCGATCCCATCACCGCTTGTGCTGCTACCGGACTTCGAAAGAGCCGAAACGATGCCTCCCGATACGGTGACACTGCCGCCGTCGGTATCCGCACAACCATAGCCGCTGCCGATCCCCGCACTCGTACTGTTTCCGTCGGAGGTCGTGCTGCTCGCCGTCACGGTGCCGCCGTTGATCGTAATCGTTCCGCCCGCGCCTTGCTCGCCGCCGCCAATACCCGCGCCTGTATTGGCGTTTCTGCGGCTTTGAGCAGTCGCCGTCACAGCACCGCCGTTAACGGCGATCGTACCGCCCGCACCAAAGGCACCCCCGCCAATGCCTGCGCCGTTGCGGCTTTCAGCCGTCACAGTGCCGCCGTTGATCGTGATCACACCGCCCTCACCGTGGTTGCCACCGCCAATGCCTGCTCCATTGTAGCCGCCCGTCGCAGTCACAACACCGCCGTTGATCGTTATCGTACCGCCCGCGCCGTTGTTGCCACCACCAATGCCTGCGCTATTTTCGCCACCCGTCGCAGTCACAACACCGCCGTTAATTGTGATCGTAGCTCCCGCGGTTTCGTTGATGCCGCCAATGCCTGCTTGACTATCATACGCACTCGTCGCCACAAGCGCGCCCGTACCAAGTGCCTGCCCATATACAGTCAGGTGGTTCTTTCTGCCGTCCTCATAGACCCGCACCGTAATGCCCTGTTCCGCCGTCAGTGTTGCGCCGTCGGCAAGAACAAGATGCACGTCACCCGTCACCGTAATACGCCCCGAGACCGTCACATCGGAATTTACAATGTACCATGTTGTCGCACCTAACGTACCCCACGCAGTGGAATCCGCCGAAACGACCGTGTACGCTGTAGCCGCATCCGCTTGTGTACCCGTGAGCTTGCCGTTGGTGTCAAACACAGGCTTTTGATACGGAACCGCATCCGCCGCCACAACTGACGGCACCAACGCCAAAGCGACGCAAAACGTCACTGCCAGTGCCAAAAGCACCGGCCATCCGCGCCGAGGCTTGCGCACTCCATCAATTTTCTTCATTTTCTTTTCCTCCTTCTGGGGAAAATTTTTCTTGTTTTTCAATCTATGTAAAATTTAATTGTTTTTGAATCCATAGCCATTTTAAGCAACTGCCATTTTGAGGCTTCTATCTCTCGCCGTTTGTATAGAGATATGCGTTAGTCTGTTACAACCCTTTCGTCACGGCAAGCCGTGCCACCTCCCCTTGCACAGGGGAGGCTTTTTAGTATCACTTGCCTCGAAAATGGTTGAACGTTCATGCACTAATGCTTTTCGCCTTTCAAATGGCCACCGTTTCCAACGCAATTCTAACCTTGCTTCCCCTGCATAAGGGGAAGTGTCATTTTCGCAAGAAAATGACGATAGGGTCGTCATCTTTGGGCTTTACTTGCACTTCATTTTCGCAACACGCCGCTCGACGACATGATCGATATACTCACATATGTTGTCAAAATTTCGATTGATCTCTTCATTTGAAATTCTCAAAACTTCCAAGTCATATCCCCTCAAAAAAGCAGTTCGCTCATTGTCGTTACGGAGTCCCTCTTCGGTATAATGTTGAGAACCGTCAAGCTCAACTACCAGCTTTGCTTCGGCACAGTAAAAGTCTACAATGTATTTCCCCAAAATCTTTTGACGTCTGAAGCGAATAGGGTATGTATTTAAGAAATCATACCACAAGTGCCGTTCTTCTCTCGTCATGTTTTTCCGAAGCATTCTCGCCGTTGACACAATTTCTTTATTTTGTTTTGGTTGCATCATTTCTTCCTCAGAATTCCCAACTCAACCCCTGCCTGCACGGCTTGGTGACGGTTTTTCACATTCAGTTTTTTGCAAATGTGACTGCAATGCTGCTTTACCGTGTCCACCGCAATACCAAGCGTTTCGGCAATTTCGGCGTTGGTGCGCACATCGGCAAGCAACCGAAGCACACGCAATTCCGCTTCGGTAAGCCCGTCGCCGCCGCTTACCTGCCCTTTGAGATACCCCGGATGGAGCGATGCTGTCTTTTCGGCAAGCTGACACAAATGATCCACATAAGCGTTTTCGCCGTGCGTACGCCGATAGAGGCGCAACACGTCCAGCGCACGCTTTCCCTCGTCGGCAATCATACGGTCATAGCGATACTTTTCCGCAAGCTCGATCGCACTTTCCATGTGTCCGATCGCATCCGCCTCCCTGCCATCGGCAAGATCGCTCATCGCCCAAATAACGTAAAGCTCGCAGGTGTCCATCGGTCGCTTACCCTCTATGAGCAAGGGCAAAAGTCTTTGCGCCAACGATGTCACTGCCAAATGCTTTCCTTGTATAATATATGCGCGCATCTTCACCAAGTACCGAAAAACATCCAGCATACAAAAACGTGTAAATTCGTCGGGCGCGTCGTTTTTCATCCAACGTGTCACACGGGCATAGTCACAGTCGTACATCGCAGCCCACGCGTCAAGAGCCTCTATGTTGGGGATGTACTCCTCCAAACGGTTGTGCTCCATCTGCCGCCGCAGATTTTCCATCAGGGGAACCGTTGTCCCCGCCTGCCCGTTGAGCACCAACACGTAGATCTCCAACGTCAACGCCGCAAACAGAATGCGCATATCCCGCTTTTCTTTGAGAAATGGGATCATTCCCACCACCTGCACCAACGCACCGTAGCAATCATTGCGCTGATAGCGGCACTCGGCTTGGATCATGTCGTAGATCGTGTCATATCCGTCGGGAAACAGAGCCTTGATCATCCCATACATTTGCTCGCGGTTTTCCTGCATGTATTCGGTATAGGGAGTCAGATCCCACACACCGTTCATAACACTGATCCGTCCCGCTGTCAGAGACAAATTGGGGATCTGCTACCCCTCATCGGAGATCCGCTTGATCGTATTCACCAGATCCTTGGGAGCATTCCCCGGGATCATCAATTCCGTCACACAGCGGTATAAGCTACCCTCCGGCAGCTTTTCCGCCCACTCACGCGCGAGGGACAGGTTGCCTCCCAGCACGTGGATCTGCACCAGACCGCAAAGCAAAGACGGATGCGCATTCAGTGTCTCCTCGTCAAGCTCCAAAAACCATTTACGGTATTCCCAAAGCGTTTGCAATGTCAAAAGCCGCCGCAGCATGCTTTCAAGTATCGCCACCGTCAATTTCTTGTCCTTGTTGTGGCGCAATACACGCAAATTTTGTCTGTCCTCGATTGGTAAATACTTCAGCTTCACCGAATATTCCTCTCTTTCTCAAAAGTGGTATGCCAAAAAACGTCAAAGGCACCCATTTCTAACACTTATGCCCATATTATACACCATTTATTCCGTTTTGTCTATAACACTAAAGTGTTATTATAATATTTAATTTTTCTTTTATTTTCAATTACACTTTAGTTTGTTACATTTTTTTATTAAAAGATTTTTTAAAATAAAAAATTTTTATTATATATTTTTTTGTTTTTTAAAGAAAAAATGCAAATAATTGCGTGCTCAAAGCATTAGCCGCAAATCGTACGGCTTTGCCTTAAGCATATCAATTCAGCAGAATAGTTTTTGATATGAAGCAGTTTTTATTATTGACATTTAAGCAACTGTATTGTATAATGAAAAAAAACACAAATCTCGGAGGCTCGCTTATGAAAAAGAAACCGTTATCCTCACTCGCGCTTCTTCTATGCTTTGCAGTCCTGATTACTGTTGCAGGTTGCTCTACCAAACCGAGTGACCCCGGTCAAACCACCACAAATGAAACCCAACAGACAAATGACCCATCCGAACCGACAGCTCCGGGCGGGCTCCCACTGAGCGAGAGAGAAGCACGCCGTTTAGGCTATTTGGCAAATCCCTCCAATCAGACCAATGAGGAAGAGCTCCCCAAAGCCCCTCAAAACGCGGTCTCCCAAGACAGCACCTCGGTTACAATGCAATCAAAGAAATTTACGCTGCGGTTTGTCAACCAAAACGGATATTATTCGCTGTCGGCAAGCTCGGGGCAGTCCGAATATTATTCCGCCAAACCGATCATTTTAACGGTTTATTCCAATTCCCAAAGTCAAGAGCTGAAAGCCGAATACCAATCCGTTACCGTTACCGATTACGGATGCCTCGCCCAAGGAACGGTCACCAACTCCTTCGGAAGTGAATTTGTTGTAGAGGACAGATATTACTATCCCGACGAATTGCCCGAAAGTGCCATCAATCTCAGACGAACGGTATTGGTTAAAAAATGGGGTACGGGAGATATCGGATATTCCACCTCTTATCTCTTCAATGTCAATACCCCTGCCGAAAACATCAACTATTTTGTCCCTCACACGGTATATAACAAACTTGATGTTGTCGGTCGCTTTGGCACCTTTGCCGAGACCGAGCTGGGGCTTCCTATGGTTTCGATGATGACAGACAACGGCTTTGCGCTGTCGCTGGCAAGATATCAGCCTATTATCAATTCCAATAAAAATTTCACAGCATCCTTTGAAATTTCCGAAAAGGTTGGAGACGCAAATCAGCCGGGTATGCGTGTAGATTATCCCTCCACCATGCTTCCAACCAAATATTTCACAATATTCTCCCAAAAGCAGATCGTATTTGATCTGAGCCTCACGGGAAATCAATGCGCCGACTACAATGACATGATGGTGTCGGTGTATAACAGTCATTTTCTGTTGCAAAATCAGCGAATCGTTGACACCGACATCGACAAGGTGCTCGAGGTGATCTGCGAGGATTACAAATCCTTTATGCTCTCCACCGATAAAGGCAACGGCGATATCTCCTACGGACTCCCGTGGAGAGTTACCATTGAAAACGGAAAGATCGGCCCCAAGTCTTATCAATCGGGCTTTGTGGGACAGCAGATCCCCGCCGCATATCAAATGCTCTTTTACGGTGTCAAGGCAAAGGACGAAACAAGCCTGCAAAACGGCTTGAATATTTTGAACTTCTGGATCGATGCGGGAATGATGAATCCCTCAGGCGTTCCAAAGATCTGGTACAATGGCGACTACAACGTTTTTAACTCTTATCCCACATTTTTGCGCATGGCGATCGATACGATGGAAGGCTATCTCGACGCATATGCCCTTGCAAAAGCAAACGGCATTGAATGCGGCTCTTGGGAGACCGCCCTGCTCTCGTTTGCGGATTTTCTTGTCAAGGCACAAAATGACGACGGCAGCTTTTACCGTTGCTACAACTGGAGCGGTGGAATGTACAAAGCGGGCGACGACGGACTCCCCGAGCCCGAGGGAAACATTTGCCAATCCTCCAGCAAGGAGAATACCGCAATGGCGGTTCGATTCCTGGCTGAAATGTACAAGCAGATGGGAAAAGAGGAATATAAGAACGCCGCGCTTCGGGCGGGTGAATACGTTTACGCCAATCAGTACAGCCGCGGCTATTACATCGGCGGAACCTGCGACAACGCCAACGTAGTGGATAAAGAAGCCGGTGTTTTTGCAATGTATTGCTACGATGCAATGTATATGCTCACGCAGGATGAAAAGTGGATCGCTCCGCTCAAGCAAGCAACCGCTTTTACCATGTCCATGGTGCAGGGCTTCAGCTTTCCTGCCGGCAACCTCAGCTCGCTGAAAGCGGCGCTCGGTGTCAAGGCAGGCTACAATGACGGCAGCAGCTTTATCACGGCAGAGATGAACGGCATTGATAATTTTGCGGCAGTGATCTACTATCATCTGTTCCGCCTGTATATCATTACCGGTGATCCCATTTATTTCTACCAAGCCGAATTCATGCAGCAAAACAGCAAGTCTCTCATGGACTGGGACGGCGCATTGCGCTACCCCTACAAGAGCTTGATACCCGAAGCAACCACCATTACCGATTTTAACTTCTGGTCCGCCACCGACCCTGACGGAGTAATGGGCGTATGGCTGCCTTGGCAATCGGTTGCCAATGCCGCACCCATCTGCGATATGCTCCTGACCTTTGGCGCGGCAGACGTAGCCGATTTTGCCGACACCCCCGTAGAGGAGCTGTATCAAAAGCTGTTTCCCGACAACTGAAACCCTAAAAAAAAGAACTCGGACGGTTCAAATCTCCCTTGCCGTGGCATCCTAAACACGACGGCCCCGCGAATATAAAAAACGAGGTAGAATATGAAAATCAAGACCCGAAGCAAGACCTTTGAACAAGTGATGGCTCTGCCGCGCCCCGAGCACAAAAAGCCGATGCGCCCATGGCGGATTTTGCAAACGCTGATCCGTGTGCTGTCGATCCCCGATATGATCGCTACACGCTTCACCTTCAACAAGGCGATCAAAAAAGAGCTCCCAAAGGAGCCCTGCCTGATCCTGATGAACCATTCCAGCTTCATCGACCTCAAAATCGCCTTTCGCATCTTCTATCCGCGCCGCTTCTCGGTGGTCTGCACCGCCGACACTCTGGTTGGCAAGGAATGGCTGATGCGCCGCGTGGGCTGTATCCCAACCCAAAAATACGTCACCGATCTCACCCTCATCCGCGACCTCAAGCACGCCCTGCATGAAAAAAAGGTGAGTGTGCTGATGTACCCCGAGGCGGGCTACACCTTTGACGGATGCGCCACGGCGCTCCCCGAAAAGCTGGGGGGACTGCTCAAAATGCTGAAGGTGCCCGTCGTCACGGTCATAACCCACGGCGCGTTTGCGCGCGATCCGCTCTACAACGGTCTGCGCCTGCGCCGCGTCAAGGTCAGCGCCGAGGTCAAGCTGCTGCTCACCCCCGATGAGATCGAGCAAAAAAGCGTTCCCGAGCTTGACAAAATGCTGAAAAACGAATTCACCTTTGACAATTTCGCATGGCAGTATGAAAACAAGGTCGAGATCGACGAGCCCTTCCGCGCAACGGGGCTGGAGCGCATCCTCTACAAATGCGCCGACTGCGGCACCGAGGGCAAAATGGAGGGCAAGGGCACCGAGCTCGTCTGCCACGCCTGCGGAAAACGCCACACGTTAAGCGTTTTTGGACGCTTGGAGGCAGATGACGGGGAGACGCGATTCCCCCATATCCCCGATTGGTACGCGTGGGAGCGCGCCTGCGTCCGAGAGGAACTGGAGAGCGGCACCTACCGCCTCGACACCCCTGTTGACATTGGCATGATCATCGACTACAAGGCGCTTTATACGGTCGGTGAGGGGCAGCTTACCCACGACGAGAACGGATTTGTGCTGACGGGCTGTAACGGAGCGCTCCGCTACGAGCAAAAGCCGCTCGCCTCGTACGGGCTCAACAGCGACTATTTTTGGTACGAGATCGGCGACGTGATCGGCATCGGCAACCGCGAGGCACTTTATTATTGCTTCCCCAAGACCGACGTCAGCGTCACCAAGGCCCGTCTCGCCGCCGAGGAGCTTTATAAGATCCACACCGCGAGGAAACGAAAGGAATAAAACCGAAAAAGGGAGCCGCCAGACAAAAGTGGCTCTTTTTTTCGTCTTTTTTGTCCGAAACGCCCCTCCAAAACGGTTGTATATGATAAAGAACCTCACCGAAACGGAGGCACCCTATGAAAAGCACCTATTCATCCAACCGTCAGTACACCCCCGTACTCCTCACCTTCGGCATCCTGCTGTTGCTTTGCGCCGTCATCGGAATACAGCAATGCCGAAAGCCCGAAACCTTTCAAAACAGCAGACAGATCACCGTTACCTACGTGCAAGACGGCTTCACACGCAAAAAAGCCGTTACGGTAGGACTTTTGGAGGAGCCCACCCCGCCCGAAAAGGAGGGGTATCGCTTTGAGGGGTGGTTTTATTCGCAGGACGGCACCCAGCGTCAATGGGATTTTGCGCGCGACGAAGCCGATGCCGATCTCACCCTCACCGCCCGCCTCACCCCCATTCCCTACACGCTCACGCTCGACCCAAACGGCGGCACCTGCGGCAAAAAAGCGCTGACAGTGTTCGTGGACCAAGCATACACCCTCCCCACCCCAACGCGTGAGGGCTGCTTTTTTGCGGGCTGGTCGCGCAAGCCGCACAGCATAGTGGAAAGCCACGGCGTATGGTCGTATGCGGGGGACTGCACCCTCACCGCCATCTGGACAGACTGCCCCTACGGCTTGACCGTTACATTCGGCAGACACGAGCAGGACAATGATCCCAACACCCATGACGAACCGCTGGAATGGATCGTCATTGACGAGCGCGACGGAGCCTATCTCCTGCTTTCAAAATTTATCATCGATGCCTGCCCCCTCGAAAGTCAGACGAAAAACGATTGGGAAACCTCTGCCACCCGCGCGTATCTCAACGGCAGGTTCCTGCAAAGCACCTTTACAAAAGCCGAGCAGGAGCAGATCAAAGAATATACACTTCCCGATTACGGTTGCACCGACCGCGTTTTTTTGCTCAGCGGTGAGGAGGCAAACCGACTGATCCACAACTTTCGTGACGCGCAGGGACACCTGACCGCATACGCCAAGGAGCGCGGCACCTATCGAGACAATCCGCAAGCCTCCTATTACGGAAAGCTCCTGTTTGGCTATGAAAAGGGAGCGGACGGCGCCATTTCGTATGAATGGTCGATCCGAGACAGATCAAAAACGTTTGGAGATGACGCCTATCTCTGCGCGAACGGCGGATGTGCTCCTCGCCAAGACTACGTGCAAGGACACGCCAAAAGCGACCGCAACTGCGATGCCCTCCGCCCCGCCGTTTGGGTAAAAAAGGAGGCGATTACCTAACCGCCGAGCTACACAAAGATAACACAGTTTGTAATAAGGGCAGGCACTTTTCGTCCGAAAAAAGCGGCAAAACCATACCCGATATTGCTAACCTCGGCTAATTATAACCAAATCATTAACAATTTTTATATAAATCTTAACCCTGCTCCCCATAACTCATGAACACACTGAAAACGAAGCTTGAACAAACCATTTCCCAAAAAAGCAAGGATGAGTTCCCACCAAAATGAAAGCTCATCCTTGCTTTTTACTATAAAATCATTCCCCACGCCGCATCAAGCCTTGCCTGCCCCCACGCGGCGTTTGCCGGGCTGGTGGACGGCAATTGCGTTGCCTCGATCCCCGTTTGGGGCAATAGATAGCGGCAATAGAGCTTGTGCGCCGTCGCGCCGTTGGTGAAAATCCGCTTGACGGGGGCGTTTTTCAGGATCACCGACAGATCGTTTGCCACCGCGTTTTTGATCGACGCATCCGACGAGCCCGTGATCTCGCATGAGGCGATCACGTCCCACAGCGCGATGCCGTGTGAGAGCAAAAAGGCGCGTTTTTCGTCCACCGTGTGCGGTTTTTCCGCTCCCAGCACGTGCGCGAGCGTCGTCCAGAATCGGTTTTGCGGATGCCCGTAAAAGAACCCCATCTCGCGCGATTTTACCGACGGAAAGCTCCCGAGGATCAAAACGCGGCTGTTTTCATCAAACACGGGCGGTATCAAATGCACCTCAGTCACGCCCCCTCGCCTCCGTCAAGATGCACCGTGCGATAATCGTGATGCACGGCGGGCAGGAAACGCTCCAGCACGTCCTTTACACAGAGGCGCAGGCTCGAGGTGTTGACACATGGGTGACAGCCCAGCCACTCGCTTTTCAAAACGTCCTCGTCGATCAAAAGCTGCACGTTGTTGTCGCGGTCGTTCATCAGCCCCATCACGCTCACCGCCCCGGGGTGGATATCGAGGTATTCCTCCATTTTTTCGGGGCTTGCAAACGACAGCCGCGCCGAATTGATCTGCGCCGAGAGCTCCTTTGTGCGAAAGGGCTTGTCCCCCGGCATCATGAGGAGATAGAACACCGTGCATTGACGGTTGCAAAGAAAGAGATTTTTGCAGATCTGTGCCTCCAGTATTTTGTCGATCTCGGCACACACCTCCATCGTCTCGGCAGACGCGTGATCGATCCGCCCGTACTCGATCCCCAGCGTATCCAAAAAGTCATAGGTGCGCACCTCGCGCGCCTCGCGCCCCTCTGTAGTTTGCGGTCTTCCCTGTTCCAAAATCATCTGCCCGTCCTCCGTTTGGTTTCATTGCTACCATTATAACGGAAAACGGGCATTTTTGCAAGAGGATTTCAAAAACTTTTATTCACACGCTTTAAAATCGGTTTCAACCACCTTCCGCGCCCCCGCAGGAGAATACATCCAATGTGAAAGATGTGGCATCTCCGCGGGATCTATGTAATAGCGAAGCGGACGTATGCTTGGAGTACCGCAGGCGGGATCGATCAAAACCAGCTTGATCTTCATGCGCTCGGGCACGATGCTCTTGATGTAAACGGCAGCATTTTGCCCCACGTGACGGCGAAGCTGCTCAATGTCGGATTCCCTGACCTCGGCAAGCCCCGCTAAATTGGGTGCCAACTCCACGAATATGCCATAGCTCTCCACACTTCGAATGATGCCCGTTACGGTCTGCCCCGCCTCAAAGAATGCGGCGTTTTCCTCCCACGTACCCAAAAGCTCGCGCAATGTCACGTAGATCCTTCCGCTATCGCGCTCAATGCTTTTGACAACGACCGAAAGCTCTTGTCCCACACACAATCGGTCACGCGGGTGCGAAATACGCGAGACCGAGATACAATCCACCGAAAGCAGAGAAGAAACACCGCAACCGACATCAAGAAAAGCACCAAACGGCTCCATGTGCGTTACCCTTGCGGGTACAATGTCCCCTTCGCAAAGTCTCGAAAGATACTCCTTTATGCATCGCTCCTGCGCCATCCGACGCGAAAGCACCGCCGTTAGCACTCCGCCTCGGCTTTCGAGCGATTTTACACAAAATGCCACCGGCTTTCCCACCCTTGTGATCAGCGCAATGTCCTTTCTCGTTTCTCCCTGACGGCAATAAACCGCCTCATCGGGCGGTATCACGCCAACCGCGCAGGGGAGATCGACATGCAAGCACAGTCTGCTATCACAAAGCGTTACCACGCCTTCAAGAATAACACCTGCATTCATTGCGCGCTCCAAGCCCTGCGGCGTGGCGAGATATTCCTTGTTTTCGGCAGATGCGATCCGCCCTCCCTCGGGTTTGTACGTTCGTTCCATTTTTACAGCTTGCCTCCGTTTTTTCGGTATTCCCGTTTTTTGTATATCCTATGCAAGAAAGCAAATAAAAATGACAAACCGAAACAAAAAACATTTTTCTGTATAATTTACAGTTTATTTTTTTCTTCCCTATTGATTTTATGAGAAAAATATTATATAATGAATAAGAGTATAAACTGGTGAGGTATGCCCTCAACAGATAACAGAAAGGAAAAACGGTATGGATCGCGTATCAAAACACAACTATTATTTAGATATCGCGCAAACGGTTGCCGAGCGTTGCACCTGTCTGCGCAAGAAATTCGGCGCAATCATTGTTAAAAACGATTCCATTATCTCAACGGGTTACAACGGTGCCCCCCGCGGCAGAAAAAACTGCTCGGATCTCGGTATCTGCCTGCGTGACAAATTGAACATTCCGAGAGGAGAACGCTACGAGCTCTGCCGCTCGGTGCATGCCGAGGCAAATGCCATTATC
>JAFTXB010000008.1 GCA_017461825.1 Clostridia bacterium | reverse complement strand
GGTGCTGAATATTGCATTGGTTTATGTTGTGCTGAAGAATGCAGATGAAGTTGATGAACTCAAAAAGGATGTGGCAAAACTCAAACGGAGCACGTTCGCGATCTTTTCTCAAACTCCCACATTGAGTGAAAATGCTCCTACAGAGTGTGAGTGTCCCAAGTGCGGAAAAAAAAACATGAAGGGCACACAGAAATGTTGCAAATGCTCAACAAGATATTTTTCTGTTGATCAATAAACAGAAAGGAGGTAGACGATGGCAACCAGGTTACCGAGCGGCAAATGGCGTGCACAGGTGTTTCTCTATACCGATGCAAACGGTAAGCGGATCTATGAATCCTTCATTGCCGATACTGCAGACGAGGCGGATTATGAGGCGTTGACCTTCAAGCTGGGGAAGGGTAAGAGGGTAGAGAAGAAGAATATCACTCTGCGAGCCGCAATGCGGGCTTGTATCGAGTCTAAACGCGGCATCCTTTCTCCTGCTACCATCCAAGGCTATGAGGTCATAGAGCGCAATTTTGGGGCGTTCCTTGACACTCCAATCATGCAGATCAATAAGATCAATTTGCAGACGGCGATCAATCAATATATGTTTGGCGGACGAAACGACGGAAAGGGTGGGACAAGATCGCCCAAGTCGGTGCGGAACGCCTACGGCTTTATCAATTCGGTGCTGCGGCAGAACGATATTAACCTTGGCGAGATCGCGCTACCGCAAAAGCAGGAGATCGAATATGCCACGCCCTTCGACGCGGAGCTCTCCAAGATCTTCGATGCGGTGAAGGGGACAAACATCGAGATTCCCGTGCTGCTGGCGACCTTCTGCTCCCTGCGTCGTAGCGAGATCTGCGGACTGCGATTCTCCGACGTGGATTTTGAAAATAATGCTATTTGCATTGATCGGGCGCGCCTACGCATCGCCAAAGAGGAACATATCAAAACCACCAAGACCAAAAAATCCAAACGCGTGGTATTTGCCACCGATTACATTGTTTCTTTGATCAAGGCACTCCCGCGCAAAAGTGAGGATGATCTCATCTTCCCGTACAGCCCCAATATGCTGACAAAGCGTTTTCCTCAGATATTGAAGAATTGCGGGCTGGAGCATTGCCGCTTCCACGATCTGCGGCATTCCTTTGCCTCTATCCTCTACGATCACGGTATCGACCTCTCCTACATTCAAACTATCGGAGGGTGGTCGTCCGATCGTGTGATGAAGAGCAGATACATTCAGATATCCGATAAGCGGATGAAAGGAAAGAGTGAGGAAGCAAACGAGATCTTCGAGCAAATCCTTAAAAAAGCATAGAAAAAAGGGCAGGGATTTTTGCATCTCTGCCCTCGTTTTTTTCGTGTTGCATCGTGTTGCAAAGCCTTTTTTGTGTTGCAAACCTGTTGCAATCTTTCCAATTTCGGAAAAACAATTCTGTTTGAGCATTACAATTTAGGCGGTAATCTTGCGGTTTTGGAAATGACGAAAGTCCGATAAAACAAAGGAAAATCCCTCAAACGCCCATTTTATCGGCATTTGAGGGATTTTTCCGTTTTTGGTGGAGCATAGGGGATTCGAACCCCTGACCCCAACACTGCCAGTGTTGTGCGCTCCCAACTGCGCTAATGCCCCGTATTCAACAGGAAATAGTATAACAGAAAAGGAGGGATTTGTCAATACCTTTTTTCAAAAAACAAAAATATTTTTACTGAGCGATTGTTTTTGCCATGGGTAGCCGAGCCTTAATAGATTGAACCCGCCTGCAGGCCTTTATTTTCAGCGCTTTTGACGCCAAGGGCGCTCGTAAAGTCCGCACTTGACTTCAGTTCAATCTATTGAGACTCGGCTAGATGAATTTTATTTGACATTTCGGCTTTTTTGCATTATAATGAAAATACAATCCTATCAAGGAGGTCTGCAATGAAACGAATCTTATCCGTGTTGCTATGCCTTGTGTTACTGATGACAGTGTTTGTCTCTTGTGATGATGACAGTGAAAAAGGTGAAGATGTAACATTGATTGCTCCCGACGATCTTCCTGTGATCAGAAATATCGGTCATTTTGACTATGCCTGCTTTGCCGATGAGGCAAGCAATACTACGTTGCGTCTGAAATTGCCCAAGGATTGGTCGTATACCGCATCCTCCGGCTCCTATTCCGTTTCCAAGGAGGGAATAACGGTCGGTTCGGTTTCAACGGGAAAGCCTGCCGATGCCAATATGACCGGTGTCAAAACCATGACTGGCGATGCGATCACCGTTGAAATTCTGACGGGTATGCTGACCCGCGAAGATACGACTGAGCCCTATTATCAGATCCTTTTCTCCTTTGATGAGAACGGCACCGCTCGTTGCATCACGTTGGAGGTCAAGCAAAGCGAGATGGATGCGGTGATGATCAAATGGTGCTCACAGCCTGAGCTTTTGACTGTGAAGGGCTACAATGACATCCCCGTGATGCCTTTGAGTCAAGGGAATGGCAGCACCAGGATTCTGATGCTTGGAAACAGCTTTTTGTATGATCGTTATTCCAATATCAAGGCAATTTTACAGGAGCTGATAGACGCCAGCGAGAAGGAGTGCACCGTTGTGCGAGGTGCATTCGGCTACGCTTCGGTAGAAAGCTTCGCCACAAGTGCGGAAAACTCTTATCCGACCATACGCAGTGATATTGCGGCGGGGCGATTTTCTGTTGTATTTCTGTGCGGACTCTATAATTCCGCCGATTTGGCTTGTGTGCAAACCATGATAGATCTTTGTGCCGATTCGGGAACCCGCCTTGTTCTTTTGCCCGCCCATAATGAGAGTGCAACGCAGATTGCGAACGCCGCCGATACCTACCCGAACACTCCGATCTTAAACTGGAAAGAGGAGATCGATGCATTGATCGACAATGGTGTGGCAAAGGCTGATTTTGTCAATAATGATACCCATGGCCACAGTACTGCGCTTGCCGGTTATGTGGGTGCACATATGATTTATCGAAGCCTGTTTGGTGAGATTCCTCCCGATCTCCCCTCGGATTGTGAGGCGATTTCTCAAAGTACCGTGAACTCCTTGCTCGGCACTTATGCCAAGGAGGGCATACAGTGGGTGGAGGAGACCGAGATCAAGCGGTTGAAATAACCCAAAAGCGGCCAATGCGCTTTGCCTGCTCGGGCGATACGCATTGGTCTGCTTTTTTGTTTGTATTTTCATTGACTTTATAAGCGGTCTATGGTACAATTATTCATACCGTTATTGGGTGAATTTGAAAGAGAGGTGGTAGCATGACGCTCATTATTGCCGAAAAACCGAGTCTTGCACGGAACATTGCGGCGGGCATCGGGCAGATGTCCAAGCGAGACGGTTATCTTGAGGGCTGTGGCTATCTTGTCACATGGGCCTTCGGCCACCTTTTTTCGCTTTGCGATATCGAAGCCTACAATCCCGCCCCCGAATCGGCCAACGGATACTGGACCATGGAAAATCTCCCTTGTATCCCGCAAAAATTTCAATTTGAGCTGCGGCGCGGAGCCGATAAGCAGCTTGACCCCGGTGTGGAAAAGCAGTTTGCCACCATTCGCACGCTTTGCCACCGCGAGGATGTAGAGACCATCGTCAATGCGGGAGACGCGGATAGAGAAGGGGAGATCATCGTTCGGCTCTGTATCATGCACGCCGACCCGCCGAAGGACAAGCAATACAAGCGGCTTTGGCTCCCCGACCAGACTCCGGAGACCGTGGCTGCGGCCCTTTCTGACATGAAGGATGCCAAGGAGTATCGGAATCTTGCCAACGAGGGCTTTGCCCGTACGTATATCGACTGGCTCTACGGTGTTAATCTGACCCGCTATGCGACCCTCAAGTTCGGGTCACTTCTGCGAGTCGGGAGGGTCATCGTTCCCATTGTGCGTGCCGTTTATGACCGTGATATGTCCATCCGCCATTTTGAGCCCTCCAAATACTATGCCATCATCAGCAATGCCGAGACCAACGGGGAAATGGTGGAATTGAAAAGTGAGCGGAAATATGAGCTTTCGGATGCGGTCAAGGCCAATAATTGCTGTACCGTTTACAACAGGACGGGTGCGGTGGTCTCGGCGGTCAAAAAGAAAAAGGATACCTTGGCGCCGGGCAAGCTTTTTTCGCTTTCAAAATTGCAGAATCTGCTTGGTAAAAAGCACAAAATGTCCATGACCGAGAGCTTGGAGATCATTCAGGGACTTTACGAAAAGGGATATCTGACCTATCCGCGTACCAATTCCGAATATCTTGCCACCGCCGAAAAGGATAAGATGAAAAAAATTATCGGGCAATGCGGCAAATTGGGGTATCCCGTAACATTCAAGGACTCTAAAAAGATTTTTGATGACAGTAAGATCGAGTCTCACTCGGCTCTGACACCCACGTATAAGATCCCGCAAAAGGGGGAGCTGACCGAGAAGGAAAATCTGGTTTATGCTACGGTTTTCCGCCGATTTGTAGCCATTTTTTGCGCCGAGGCTTGCCTGGCCGAGCGCACCGAGATCACCATCAAGGTGGGGGACTATGAAACATTTACTCTCAAGTGTCTGGTGATCCTTGAAAAGG
>JAFTXB010000157.1 GCA_017461825.1 Clostridia bacterium | reverse complement strand
CCTACAAAAGTTTGTGCGTTTATTGTTTGTGTAGCGGTGTACGTTTGTTTTCGGGACGTCGAGTTCTCGCTGCGGCTCGGTCACACTCGCGTTCTGACATCACACTGTGATGTCATTCATTACGCTCGTGTCGCTTCGCTACGCCGTCCCCTACAAGTTTGTGCGGTTTTTGTTTGTACGGCGGTGGATGGTCGTCCGCTTGTGCGTTTACCGTTACACGTCATATTTGCTTTCACCGATCTTTGCATCCGGAAGTGCACGGTAGGACGATGTAAGCAGGGCTTTTACGCTGTCGGGCGTGGTGGCGGAAAAATGCTCACGCTCGCGCAGGTTTTCGATCTGCTTGAAAAACTGCCCCTTTACCACCGTGTGAAAGGTGGATTCGGGCATTTGCGCAAACTCGCGCAGCGTTTCCGGCACGCCGACATATCGCTTCAGGACAGGCGGCAAACGTTTAAATTCTTCATAACAGCCGTAGTAGCCGTTGGATGCCGCACGCGCGAGCTTGTTCCACAGATCCTCGTTGGTAGGCTCGTTGAGGGCGGCAAGCGTGATCTCGTCGATCTTTCGCCGTACCGCGGCAATATCGGGCGGATATCCCGTATGCTGTGTGATCAGCTTTTCCAAAGCAAAGGTCACCACCCGCGCGTCGTCCTTTTCAAACACATTTGACCACAGCTCCACCGTGAGCTCCACGTCCTGCCCGTTCACCCGCGCATAAAAATTGGGATACGCCACACGCAACAGCGCCAACGCGCGGATCACTTCAGACTTGTTCATTTTGTACCTCCTCAAAATCTGTGTAAATTTTTGCTTCTTCCTCCGCTTGCAAGCGGTTGAGATATGCCAAGAACGGATTGGAGGTTTCTTGCACCTCGTTGAGGATCTCTACCGCCTCGTCCTCCCAACGCCCTTGTGACAGCCACGTTGCGGGGTTGGGAATATACTGACCGCCATCACGCCGCCATTGCTCACTCCGCTTTTGCAGGTCAATTGCCGAGAGCATCCGATCAAGCAAGGCACCGTCGGGCGAGAGCTTTCGAAAGTTGCGTTCCGCGGCGATCTTGCCGACCTTTTTGGGGTAAGCCTCCCAAAACCGCGCAAATCCCTCCACACACGTCCCGCCCCCCACGGGGGGCTTTTGGGGGGGAGATGTGTTGGTGTCGGTTTCGATGTTGGTATTGGTATTGGTTTTGTGTTTTTGTTTTAGTATTAGGGTAGAAGCATTTTCGTCAAAGCCGTTACCAACGGTAACATCGGTTTCTTTTTTGCTTCTACCGTTGGTAAAAGCATCTTCATTTTCACTTGTAGCAACATCGTTTTGATTGGAATCTTCTGTTGCTTCATCTGTTACCGTTTGCTTGTTATTTTTTGCTTTTGCCATACCCCCAAGCTCCCCACATTCGGCATAGCGCTTGGAGCGATCAAGCTGCGGAAAGATAAAATCCGCAACGATATCGGCAACTCCTTCAAACTTTGGGGGCGGCGTACCGTCTTTTTGGTATTCGAGCATTGCGATAAAAAGTTGTTTAAAATCCTCGTCGGGTACTTTTTTGAGCGGTTTGATCCAATCGTAGTAGCAGTACATTCCGTCTTTTTTTGCCATTTTGAAACCTCCTTATATGGTTTTGCACCCATATCATACCATAAAAAAGTGTGCCAAACCGTGCCATAGTGTGCCACTTTGTGCCACTTTTTTGCAAAATACCGCCACTTATAAAAAACGCACAAAAAAAGGAGCCGCAAAGGCTGGTTATCATAAGGATGTTTAAATCAATTTGATTCGCAGTAAACAAATAATACCCCTGACAGTTTTTGTGAAATCTGTCGGGGGTATATTATTTGATAGCTTTGATGGCATTATCCACGATATCTCATATATGCTTGTAAGATTTCTTCCACATCTTTTTCATCCTGCTCATAATTTCCTATCTCATTGCAGATCCAAGCATAATAATCAGTAATAGCCTCAATGAAAGAAGTCAAAATTTCCTCAATCGAGCTGTATTCTGTTCGAACTGGAAGCTTGATCTGCGGAATATTATTTTTATTGTCAAATACAGGATAGGAAGAAAAGTCAGCCCAATAAAACAAATATCCAACGCGTTTGCCGTCTCGCCTAATTAGATAATGCTTATATTCAAAGTCAACCCATAAAGTGATAGGTATGCAATAATTCTCTTCCATTCACGCTACAAACGAACGCATTTCTTTTTCAATATTAGTTGGAATTTTTCTGTCAAAACCAATATCAAATTCAGGCAAGATATCTTTTGCAACTTCTAATTCTATAGTTTGCGCTTTTTGCCAAACACTATTTTCATTCATAGGTAATTCTCCTTTGCTTATTCTGATTGAGCTTTATCAAAACCTTATCGCCAGTTTCACCTTTGTATTACAAAGGCTTTGGGCAGAGCCCATACCCCTATTGTTGTGCGTAACCCAAGGCTCCCTCCGGGAGGGAGCTGGCGCCGTAGGCGACTGAGGGAGAGCGCGTTACAATGAAGTTAGCGCAAACCTAAAGTCACGCAGGCTCCTTCCACCGCTAACGCGGTCCCCCTCCCTCTCGGAGGGAGGCTTTCTGTTAGCCCCATTATAACACAAATCGGCAGAGGAAACAAGTTCTCCGCCGAAATTTGTAAACATCCTTATGAGAACGAGCCTAATGAAGGCGGTTCCTTTTGAGGGTGACGATGTTTTTTTGAACGTTTTGAAGGATGTGCGGCGGGGGGCGCAATATGTTCGCACAAATTTTTAATCACTTTTCCCCCGCGGTCATCGCTGAGAAGGATTGCAAGCAATCCACGTAGTACGCGAAGCTTTTTGCAGTCGAACAAAGCCGCAGGCGGCGTGAGCAGCAAAAAGTCGAGTAAAGCCGCAAGCGG
>JAFTXB010000007.1 GCA_017461825.1 Clostridia bacterium | reverse complement strand
CGCGGAGTACTTCCGGGACATGGGCTACGCCGTGGCCGTCATCGCCGACTCCACCTCCCGCTGGGCGGAGGCGCTGCGCGAAATGTCCGGCCGGCTGGAGGAGATGCCCGGCGAGGAGGGCTACCCCGCGTACCTGACCTCGCGTTTGGCACAGTTTTACGAAAGAGCAGGAAAGGTCGTGTGCCTCGGATCTGACGGAAGGCAGGGCGCTTTGTCCGCCATCGGTGCCGTTTCTCCGCAGGGCGGTGACATCTCCGAGCCCGTTACGCAGGCAACCTTGCGTATCGTCAAGGTGTTCTGGGGGCTGAATGCCTCCTTGGCGTACCGCCGCCATTTCCCCGCCATCAACTGGCTCAATTCCTATTCGCTTTACCGCGACCGTCTCGCAGGCTGGTTCTCCGAGAATGTCGCAAAGGATTGGATGGACTATACGGGCAGATGCCTCAAAACCCTGCAGTTGGAAGCCGACCTGCAAGAGATCGTCAAGCTGGTCGGTATGGACGCGCTGTCGGCAGAGGACAGACTGACGCTCGACGTGGCGCAGTCGATCCGCGAGGACTTTTTGCAGCAAAACGCGTTTGTTGAAGAGGACTCCTACACGCCGCTGGACAAGCAGCACGCGATCCTTGATCTGATCTTTTCCTACGAAGCCGAGGCAAGACGCGCGATCGAGGCGGGGGCTGACATCGAAGAGATCACCGAGTTGCCCGTGCACGAAGCGATCGGACGCGCAAAGGCTGCCGATCCCAAGACATACCGCGCCGAATTTGATAAGATCCGCGCCGAGATCAAGTTGCAGATGAACCGCTTGATCGAAGCCGCAAACGAAGGATGAGGAGGGCAAGCAAATGATCAGAGAATACAGAACAATCGAAGAAGTTGCGGGCCCTTTGATGCTTGTGCGGCAGGTGGAGGGCGTGAAATACGACGAGCTGGGGGAGATCGAGCTGCCCGACGGCGAGGTGCGCCGTTGCCGCGTGCTCGAGGTCAACGGCAGAAACGTGCTGGTACAGCTCTTTGAATCCGCCGCAGGCATCAACCTTGCCAACAGCAAGGTGCGCTTTACGGGTCACGGCGTGGAGCTCCCCGTATCGCCCCATATGCTGGGGCGCGTGTTCAACGGCATGGGCGAGCCGATCGACGGCGGCGCGCGCATCATCCCCGAAAAAACGCTTGATATCAACGGCACGCCCATCAACCCCGCGGCGCGCTACTATCCGTCCGAGTTCATTCAAACAGGTGTTTCGACCATTGACGGACTCAACACCCTCGTGCGCGGACAAAAGCTGCCCATCTTTTCGGGCTCGGGACTTCCGCACGCAAACCTCGCGGCACAGATCGCGCGTCAGGCAAAGGTACGCGGACGCGACGAAAAATTTGCCGTTGTGTTTGCCGCCGTGGGTATCACCTTTGAAGAAGCCGACTTCTTCATTTCCGACTTTAAAAAGACGGGTGCGATCGACCGTACCGTGCTCTTTATCAACCTGGCGTCCGACGCGGCGATCGAGCGTATCTCCACGCCCCGTATGGCGCTGACCGCCGCCGAATATCTGGCGTTTGAGTGCGACATGCACGTGCTTGTCATCATCACCGACATCACCAACTACGCCGAAGCGTTGCGTGAGGTTTCCGCCGCGCGCAAAGAGGTGCCCGGCAGACGCGGCTACCCCGGCTATCTTTACACCGACCTTGCCACCATGTACGAGCGTGCAGGGCGCAAGATGGGCTCGGAGGGGTCGATCACCATGATCCCGATCCTCACCATGCCCGAGGACGACAAGACCCACCCGATCCCCGACCTTACGGGCTATATCACCGAAGGGCAGATCATCCTCTCGCGTGAAATGTACCGCAAAGGCTACATGCCCCCCGTGGATGTGTTGCCGTCGCTGTCGCGTCTGAAGGACAAAGGTATCGGCGTTGGCAAGACGCGTGAAGACCACGCCTCAACCATGAACCAGCTGTTCTCGGCATACGCGCGCGGAAAAGAAGCAAAAGAGCTGATGGTGGTGCTTGGCGAAGCCGCCCTCTCTCCCATCGACCGCCTCTACGCCAAATTCTCCGACGCCTTTGAAGCCGAATATATCAACCAAGGCTTTTACGAAAACCGCTCCATCGAACAAACCCTCGACCTCGGCTGGAAGCTCCTCTCCATTCTCCCTAAAAGCGAAATGAAGCGCATCAAGCCCGAGCTCATCGAAAAATACTGGCCGAAGTGATTTTTTGAGGTTTTGCAGGGGGAACTTTTTTGAAAAAAAGATCCCCCTGCACCCCCTAAAAAACTTTCACTGAAAAGGGATTTTTGGCGATTGTGGGAATGTTTGTGCCTTGTTCCGCAGATAGGGGCGTTTTTGAGGTAAGAAGTAAGAGTGAAAAGTGAAGAAGTTGCAATAGCGCCCCAAAACCGCACAAACTTTGTAGGGGAGGTAGCGAAGCGACACGAGCGTAATGAATGACATCACGGTGTGATGTCAGAACGCGAGTGTGACCGAGCCGCAGCGAGAATTGCTCCTCCCGCAACAACCGCCCATCACTGCACAAACGGCAAGCCCGAAAAACGGGACGTCGAGGGCGCCGTCCCCTACAAACGACCCCCCACCGCAACACAAACGAAATGCGCACAAGCCTTGCAGATGCGACCGTGCTTGCGTGTTTGGTTGCCCGAAAAACAAACGTATACCGCCCACATTAATTTATTTTTTTGAATGTTTTTGAAGATTCTAAAGAAACTTTTTGCAAAAAGTTTCTTTAGCGGAGCTCGAGGCAGAGCCTCGAACTCAAAAGGAGGCACACATGGCAGAATTACGCGTCAACCCCACGCGCATGGAAATGAAGCGCATTCAAACGCGCTACCAAACGGCGCGCAAGGGGCATAAGCTGCTCAAGGACAAGAGCGACGATCTGATGAAGCAATTCCTCGACGTCGTGCGCGAGGACAAGGAGCTCCGCACAAGGGTGGAGTCTGCCTTGGCGGAGGTCTACCGCGGCTTCACCGTGGCAAGTGCTGTCAGCAGTCCCAAAATGCTGGAGGAAGCGCTCATCTGCCCCAAAAAGGAATGTGACCTCTCGGTGGAATACCGCAACGTTATGAGCGTCACGGTTCCCAAGTTCGAGTTACGCGTACAGACGGCAGGGAGCAGCGACAGCTACAATTACGGATTGGCGTTCACGTCGGGCGAGTTGGATTCGTCTCTGCGCGCCCTGAGCGACGTCACCGAGGATCTTTTGCGCATGGCGGAGCTGGAAAAGACGGCGCAACTGCTTGCCGAGGAGATCGAACGCACACGCCGCCGTGTCAACGCGCTGGAGTATATCCTCATGCCGCAGTATCTCGCCACCATCAAGAGTATCAAAATGAAGCTCGATGAAAACGAGCGCGGCAACATCACCAGACTGATGAAGGTCAAAGACATGATGCTCGCGGCACAGATGCAGCAAAAGACCGACGACGAGGACGAAACAGAATAGGATCTTATGGGGGAGCTTTTAAAAGAGTTTCCCCATATCCATTTTCATACGCCCCAAAGAAAAACCTACCAAACAACGCACAACCTCTGTAGGGAACGCGGCGCTTGTCGCCTTTGATCTGTTCCGCAACAAACGCCTACCGCCATACAACCGGCAACCGCACAAACTTTGTAGGGGAGGGGCTT
>JAFTXB010000156.1 GCA_017461825.1 Clostridia bacterium | reverse complement strand
TTGCAAACGGGGGATTTTTCCGAATCGAAAAAGCAGAAGGAACGTGAAAACGAGGCGGCGGATACCGCTTACTGGTGTTTGTTTACGGCGATCTATCTCGGTATCAGCTTTTTGACAATGGATTGGCACATTACGTGGATCGTCTGGCCCGTGGCAGGGTGCTTGTTTCCCGTGTTTCAGTTGCTTGTGAATGTGATTCGGAAAAAATAAAAGGATATGACAAAAGGAGCAGGTTTTGAAACCCACTCCTTTTGTTTTATATGTTTTTCGATTTTTTATTAAAAATTCGACAGAAAAGTTTTTTTGATGGGTTTGGATGCCGTTTGGTTATACGGTATCCTCCAGGGCTGCTATGGCATCGGTTAGTGCTCGTGTAATGGTTTCCACCGTGGCTGCGGTGGCGCTGCTGCCGCTTGCGTAAATGCTTTTTGCCAATTGCAGCACGGTTTCAAGATTATTGCGGCTTTCCTGTGTATAAATGGTTGTATATCTTGGATGGTTCACAATACTGTCGGCGGATTGTATCTGCGTTTGCAATGCATTCAGTAGCTCACTTGTAGCAGCTTGGTTTAAAATAGCATTTAAACTTGCGCCCGATGCAAGACCGTAATAGGTCTCGGTACTCTTCCAGCTGGAGGTGCTAAAGGAGCCACTCAGCCATGTCCAACCAGTATTGTAGCCACACACAGTACTCTGACCTTCATACGTTTCACCGATTATGTACCAGTCATTCCTATTGTAAGAGGTAAACACTGTTGCGTAAACATTTGCTTGACTACCGCCATTGTTTAACTTATTTGTGGTCATATAGATGACGTATTCATTTCCATTAGCGTCTCCGGTGGCTTTATTTCCATCGGCATTTGTTTTTGAAATGAGATAATAAACCGCATATTCTTTGCCGTCGATATTGGTTGAAAGGTCGCCGAATAATGTTCCAAGATTGGTCAATGCTTGTGCAAAGTCTCTATTTATCCACGCAAAGTCATCAGCACCGGGAACATTTCCGACGAATGTTCCGCTTGCGAGTCCTGCAAAAATATTGCCGTCATTGAGAATATTATCCAACTGTTCGTGCTTACCGTCGGTAGAATTATCATCCAGAATTTCCTCAAAAGCATCGAGTGCATTGTCGATGGCTGATTCCGAGCCAACGTCTGTGCTCGTGTCGTCGGGGGTTGGAACATCCTCATAACGGTCGAATAAAAAGTTCAGTTTGGTGGTTGGTGAGGCAGATTGCTTTGCGGTGATCTGGAGATAAAAGGTTAGCGAACCCTCTGTTTTGACTCCGCTTTCCGAATTTACGGTAGCCGCGGGTAATTCTGTTTTGCGTGTCATGACATTGGTGCAGGCTTGGTCGGTGTAAAGTGCAAAGGAGATGTCCTCCGTGTTGATCCATTCGGTGGCAAGATAGGCATAACGCTCGGTATAACGATTGTAAACTGTGATGCGAAAAAGCGCAGTGTCTCCCTTTTTTGCGGCTTGAAAGGATGTATGGGAGGTGGTTTCGGGATAGGCAAATACGGTTTGATTGCTTCCCGTAGTAGATACCGCCTCCATATTGAAGATATAAATTTCAGGCAGATATTCATTCAAGGTGATAATATCAACCTTCACGGGAATCTCTTCGGTGTCAAAGCGGCTTACCCCTCCGTAAGTCCAAAAGGCAAATACGCCGGGGATGGCGAGTATGATTCCGCATAGTGACAACAAGGTGATCAGCCTGGCGGTAAGAGACGCACGGCGCATAAAATTGCCTCCTTAAAGATTTGTATGTTGAGATGCAGGTTATTTCAAGCGTTTGGATGCGGCTTTTAGGGACGTGTGAAGCAATCCCAGTGCAATTCTGCCCGTTCGACAGCTCCGCTTTTTTGTTTTTTGTGTTTCATCTTTTTTTCTTCGCCCAACCCAAAAGCCGGCACCAGCGCAAACTGCTCCCACAGCGAGGAGGGGAAAGGGATTGAAATGCTTATGCTTTTTGGTGTCCTCTTGTATGGAATGCGATCCTTGGCAGATCACCGCCCAACGTGCCAGTCTGGCACGTTGCAGAATATGCTCCGCTATAGGGGAAAGAATCAGTGTCAGCACCATTAAAAGCAAGCAGAGATAACCGGCGGGGGATTGCATAAACATGATAAAGCTACCAACGTTGGGGATTCGGTCGCCTCGATATATTCCGCGCATTTGTCCGTAAAGCACGGGACCGTCGTCTTTATAACGTACTGCATCGCCCTGTAACGTAAAATAGCGGCAATCGGGGTGCTTTTTATTTGCTTCTTCGATCTCCACAATTCGGTGAATGATCATTCTGCCCGTTTGCTTGTGTTCGTAAATTACTATATCGTAAAGCTCCAGATCCGATTCTGCGGGGATCGGTTGAGTGATCAACAGATCAAAGGTGTTAAATTGATCGGTCAAGGAATTTTTTTCCAAATAATCATTTTTTTCATCGGCGTAGGACATGGAATCGCTTTTTACCACGCGAAGGGGGTTGATAGTGGAAAGATCATCCTCGCCTATTTTTGTCATCAATGAAAAAACAAAGGCAATAATGAGTAAAACGCAAATAATGCTTGAAAAAAGCATACTGAAGGCATCAACAAAACCGCGCTTCTTTTTCTCCTGTTGCAGGATTTTTATAATTTTTTTGTCCTCTTCGCCAAGACGTATCAGCTTCAGGGTGTTTCGTATAATGATCGTGATCATGACACTGAACAGCGCCGTTAAAGCGATCAAAACAAACAGGCAGAGGAGGAATACGTATAGTTCAAAGCTTGACATGCGTTCGGGTTACCTCGTTTCGGTAATCAAATGAAGTAACGAGGGGTGTCGTGCCGCAACGCACAACACCCCTCGGCAGGTTTGGTAGCTTGTATAATTTGTATGATATATGATTAGGACTCGGAAGGAGAAGCAATCTGATCAACCACGATCTTGACGGAAGCAGAGCTGAGTGCGGTCTGGAATGCGTTGTAATCTGCCTCGGTGGGAAGATTAAAGGTGTTCATTGCAAGCGCCTTTTGGAGCTCGCTATAAGGAATTGTGATTTGTGTCTGCCCACCTAACTTGGGATTGCCATCGGGATCAAAGGTCAAAGAAACGTTTGCCAGCACGGCAATGGGGGTGGCGGCTGTAAAAATACTCTGGTTATTATAGGTGGGATTAGCAACTATTTCGAGACGGACTTGAATCTGATAAACACCTTCTACAAGAACATTGCTACCGGCTTTATTTGCGGCATTTGCGGCATCGCTAAGTGCAAAATCGATGATAAGATCCTGCGTGGGAGTGAGAACGGGGAAGGTATCGTACAGCTTCTCTTCATCATTACTC
>JAFTXB010000155.1 GCA_017461825.1 Clostridia bacterium | reverse complement strand
GGTTGCAAGCTTCATGCCCTCGGGAATGCTTTCGTCTCGGTCGCGTACGCACGATACCGCCGATAACAGTACGACCGCACAAAGCAGAAGGGCTGTAAGTCGAAGAAGCTGTTTCATAAAACGGTCTCCTTTTTGGGTTTTTTGCATTATCATTTTATTTTATCACATCTCAACTTAAATATCTTCAATAATCTGTAAACTTTTGCACCGATTTGCGCCTATTGCGTGATGAAAAAAGAGGGATTGCCCCTCTCAAGATGGTGAATTTGTTTTTTGAAATTCCGATTTCAAACTCACAAAAAATAAAAAAAGTATTGACAAACCTTAAAAAATGGGGTATAATAATAGCGTAGGAGCACCGGTAACGGTTGACTTCCAAGCACGATTAAAGATAACCGTTCAGTTTGGTAGACAGGCGGTTATCTTTTTTTGTTGTTATGAATACTGATGACAAGACCGATCATTGCAACAATAACAGTGCAAAACTGGAAGAATTCCTCCCAAGTCATGTACATTGGCATCACCTCCCTCTGTGCGAGAAAGGTAAACAAGAAAAGACTTACACTTCCTCGGAAATTGAGGAAGTCAACCGCACACCGTCGGGTGTGCCTTTTCAAAAGCTTGCTTTTGAAATATGACACCGTGTGGTACTCCTACGGGCGCATAAAGCGCCACGCATATTTTATCACAAACCGTTTGCTTTGTCAAGGGTGTTTTTGTCATGCAAAAAGCTGTGTGGGTCAATCCATCACATTTTCGCTCTTGACAAAACGGGGCTCATATGCTATAATGAATAGAATCAAGAAGTATGCTTTGAGAGGGGGCACGAATATGGCAAAAACGAAATGGCGCGGCGGCACTTTGCTCGCACCCGTTCCGCCCGCACTTGTAACCTGCAAGGACGGCGACCGCGAAAACGTGCTGACCGTTGCGTGGACGGGAATCGTCAATTCCGATCCGCCAAAGACCTATATTTCGGTGCGCCCGTCGCGTTATTCCTACGAGATCATCAAAAACAGCGGCGTGTTTGCCATCAACCTTACCACAAAGGCGTTGGTTCGTGCCGCCGACTGGTGCGGTGTCCGAACGGGAGCAAAGCTTGATAAATTTGAGCGATGTCGGCTCTTGCGTGAAAAAGCAAACGAGATCGACTGTCCCATTCTCGCGGACAGCCCGCTGGTTCTGGAATGCCGCGTGACCGACGTCATCCCGCTCGGTTCACACGATATGTTCCTCGCCGACATCGTGGCAGTGGACGTTGACGAAGCCCTGGTCGATGAGAGCGGAAAGCTCCACCTTGACAGAGCAGGACTTGTCGCCTACTCACACGGCGAATATTTTGAGCTTGGCAAACGCCTTGGAAAATTCGGTTACTCTGTGGCAAAGAAGAAAAAGCCGCAGGGGAAGAAAGGATAAACGATTATGTATTTATATAACTCTCTCACCAAAACAAAGGACGAATTCGTCCCCCACGAGCCGGGAAAGGTCAGTATGTACACCTGCGGACCTACCGTGTATCACTTCGCGCACATCGGAAATCTGCGCACCTATATCATGGAGGATATTCTCGACCGCTATCTGCGCTACAGCGGATACGATGTCACGCGCGTGATGAACATCACCGACGTCGGACACCTGACCTCGGACGCCGACACGGGCGAGGACAAGATGCTAAAGGGCGCCAAGCGCGAGAAAAAGACGGTCATGGAGATCGCGCAGTTTTACACCGACAAATTTTTTGAGGACTGCAACGCCCTCAACATCCGCCGTCCCGAGGTCGTCGAGCCCGCAACGGGATGCATCGATGAGTTCATCCGCGTCATCGAGTCTCTCATCGAAAAGGGCTATGCTTACGAGGCTGGCGGAAACATCTATTTTGATACCTCCAAGCTCGAGCAGTACTACGTGTTCCACAATTTCGAGGAGGAGGATCTTGCTGTCGGCGTCCGCGAGGGCGTTGAAGAGGACGGCAACAAGCGAAACAAGGCAGATTTCGTGCTTTGGTTCACCAAATCCAAGTTTGACGATCAGGAGCTCAAATGGAACAGCCCTTGGGGCGTTGGTTACCCCGGCTGGCACATCGAGTGCTCCTGCATCAGCATGAAGCACTTGGGCGGGCATCTGGATATTCACTGCGGCGGCATCGACAACGCCTTCCCGCACCACACCAACGAGATCGCGCAGTCCGAGGCATATCTCGGCCACAAGTGGTGCAATTGGTGGGTGCACGTCCTGCATCTGAATACCAATTCGGGTAAGATGAGCAAGTCCAAGGGCGAGTTCCTCACGGTTTCTTTGCTCATGGATAAGGGCTACGATCCCATGGTCTACCGCTTCTTCTGCCTGCAATCGCACTATCGCAAGTCGCTGGTGTTCTCTTGGGAGAACATGGACAACGCAAAGGTCGCTTTCAACAAGCTGATCGCACGCATTGCCACCCTGGAGAAGGACGGCGAGGTTGACGGGGCTGTGTTTGCCGAGCAAAAGGCAAGCTTTGTCAAGGCGCTTGACAACGACCTCAATACCTCTCTTGCCGTTACCGCCGTCTACGACGTGCTCAAGGCAAAGACAAACGGTGCTACCAAGCGCGCGCTGTTGGCTGATTTTGATACCGTTCTTTGCCTCGACCTTCTGGCACACGCCGACGCGCTCAACGCCGAAAAGAACGCCGAGGCAGAAAAGCCCGCGTCCGACGATCCCTTCATCCGCGAGATCGAGGAGCTGATCGAGGCGCGCAAGACGGCAAAAAAGGAAAAGAATTACGCCGAGGCAGACCGCATCAGAGCTTATCTTGCCGATAAGGGCGTCACCCTCGTTGACACCAAGGAAGGAACGACCTACAAGCTCGATTAAATCGGAAAGGATCTTCAAAACACATGATCGAAAAAATCAAAGCGCTACTGTCGCGCTTTCGGGAGCAGATCTTGTATCTGATCTTCGGAGGATTGACGAAGGTGGTCGATTGGGGCGTCAGCTTTCTCCTTTATTACTTTTGGGGAGAGGCGATCGAGGAGATGGTATTCCTCGTGCACGCGGCAAACGTGGTTGCGTGGGCGGCGGCAGTGCTGTTTGCCTTCGTCACCAACCGCATCTGGGTGTTTGAAAGCAAAAAGCGCGGCTTTTTCCCCGTCATGGGTGAGCTCGTCGCCTTTGCGGGCGGACGCGTGATGACGCTGCTGCTCCAGGAGGGGATGTTCCTCGTCTTCCACGATTGGCTTCACATCAATGCCTATGCTGTCAAGCTGATCGCGGCGGTTCTTGTGATCATTGCAAACTATTTTATCAGCAAGCTGTTGGTGTTCCGCAAGAAAACGAACGATACGGTGAGCGGCAAATGAGATACGATGAAACGGTTGTCCGCACGCAAGGGCAGGGGACTGTTGAGTACGGGATCGCACACGGCGGTCCCGTCGTCGTTTTTATCAAGGTCGGGCGTGGCGGCGACTGCTATGGCTTTGAGGACAAATATCTCAAAATGGCTTATTTTTTGCGCGAGCAATACGGATGTACGGTGGTATGTGCATCCAATCCCGTAAACCTCCCCGTCACCTATCCGACAGACGCCGCATTTCTGTCTGCGTATCTGAAAGAACAGGAAAGCACTGCATCTCGGGTCTATACCGTCGGTTCCTCTAATGGGGCATTGCAGACATTGGAGCTGGCGCGGAGCCTTTCGGCGGTCGATGGACTTCTGCTTGTCAATATGCCGCTCATGATCAACTATCACAAAACCAAAGCCGCCCTGCGAGAACTGTCCGACCGTCGGATCGTTGGCGTGTGGGGCGAACGTGACCCATCGGCACCCTATGTTCGGTTTGTAGAGAACTTAGG
>JAFTXB010000154.1 GCA_017461825.1 Clostridia bacterium | reverse complement strand
CGTATTCATGTGTAGTGAATATATTTGATAGAAATCCAGCTTCTTCTTGATTAAGATATCTATATTCCATACAATTTCCTCAAAATCGGCAGAGAAACAAGTCCTCTGCCGAAATTTTTTCATTTGTTTCAGTCGTACAACTTCGCCCAACGGCGTTTTTTGAGCACCTGGTAGACCGCGATCACGATCAGAAGTCCCAGGATCACGGCGCATAGCACGTAGATCCCCACGCCGATGCTGCTTTCGACCTTCAGCTCCTCCCAAAGATCGTTGAGCCTTGTGAGTGCTTCGGGCGTGAGATTGAGATATGCCTGCGAGGGCACCGACGATGCCATCTCGCCGTAAAGGATCTCCATCGCGTCCTCGTGCACCTCAGCCATGGTGGCTTGGTAGTCCTCGTTGTTGACCACCGTGGTCAAGGGGGATGCGTAATAGGTGTACTCGGCATTTGCCACCGCAATGTCCTCGCGGCACATGAAGTTGATGTACTCATGCGCGAGATCCACGTTTTTGGCATTTGCGGGAATACACATCGAATCGACGTAAATGTTGGTTCCCTCCTGCGGATAGAAGAAGGAAAGATCCTCATTGTCCTCGTGCATCGACAGATAGTCGCCCGCGTAATACGCCGCAACCGCCGCCGAGCCGCTCTTCATTTTGTTGAAGATCTCGTCCATGACGTAGCCCTGCACGATGGTTTTTTGCGTTTTCAGAAGCTCCAGCGCCTCCAGCCACTGCGCCTCGGTTGCCTCGTTGACGTCGTAGCCGAGGTAATAGAGCGCTGTGCCAAAGGCATCGCGGTTGTTGTTGAATTGCAGAATATCGCCCGTGTAGTCGGTGTCCCACATGAGCTCCCAGCTGCCGATCTGCTCATCGTCCTCGGAGACGATCGACGAATTGTAGATCACGCCCACCATACCGTAAAAATACGGCACCGAATAGCGGTTGTCCGAACCGTCCTCGTAGTAGACGTTCTCGCCCTTAAAGGCATCGTCGATGTACTGATAGTTCGGGATCTTGGAGAGATCGAGCGGAACCAGCAGATCCTCCGCCACCATGCGCTGGATCATGTAGTCCGACGGAATGATGACGTCGTAGCTTGCCGAGCCGCTGCTGATCTTGGCGTACATATCCTCGTTGCTCGAAAAGGTGGAATAATTGACGGTTACGTCAAGCCCCAGCTCCTCGCGGCAGTATTTTTCAAACTCGGCGTTGACGTCAAGCGTCCCCTCCGAGCCGTCGGAGATATACTCGCCCCAGTTGTAAACGTAAAGCGTTTGCGCACCCCGCTTCTCCTCGGTTTTCTCACCACAGGAGGAAAGGAGCACACAGGTCAAAAGCATTAGTGCGATCAAAGCCATCCAAAGGCAAACAAATTTTTTCATGATTTGCTCACCCCCAAGGCTTTTTTGTCCTTTTTGCGCTGATTCTTCTCACCCGCCGAGCCTGCAACGTTGACGGCAATGAGCAGCACTAAAATCACCACGATGATCAGCGTGCACAGTGCGTACATGCTGAACTTGACCTCATGCGCCGTCTGATTGTAGATATAGAGCGGCAGGGTCTTGAAATCGGGCGACGAAACGAAATGGCTGATCACGAAGTCGTCGAGAGAGAGGGTAAAGCTCATCATCAGTCCCGAGATCACGCCGGGCAGGATGTATGGGAGCTCCACGCGGACAAAGGTCTGCGCGGGGGTACAACCAAGGTCAAGCGCCGCCTCGGTCAGGCTCTTATCCATCGAGCGGAACTTGGGGAGCACCTGCAAAATAACGTAAGGCAGATTGAAGGTGGTGTGCGCGATCAGCATCGTCCAAAAGCCCAGCATATCGGTAACACCGAGAATGGTTGCCACGCCAACGAACAGGAGCATCATCGAAACGCCCGTTACAATATCGGGATTCATCATGGGGATGTTGGAAACGCTTTCCGCCGCCCTCTTGTAGTACTTGTTTTTGCTTCTCGCGATCGCAAACGCCGCCAGCGTTCCTACAAGCGTTGCAATGCAGGACGACAGCACCGCCAAGATCAGCGAATTTTTGAGTGCCTTGAGCGCTTCTCCGTCGCGGAACAGCTCGCGGTACCAATACAGCGAAAAGCCCGAAAAATGGCTGAGGCTTCCCGAAGAGTTAAAGGAGAAGATGATGACCACCAAAATGGGGGCATAGAGGATCAGGAAGATCAGACCGATGTAAAATTTGGATAAAAATTTCATACGATGATGTCCTCCTCACTGTCCGAGAATCGGTTCATAACGGCAAGCGAGATCAGGATGAGGATCATCATGACCAAGGAAATTGCCGCGCCCGTGTGATAGGTCACCGCGTTTTTGAACTGCCGCTCGATGGTGTCACCGATGAGGTCAAACGAGCCGCCGCCCAGCTTTTGCGAGATGTAGAAGGTGCTGATAGAGGGCACGAACACCATTGTGACACCCGAAATCACGCCCGGCATACTCAGGGGCAGGATCACGCGCGAGAGCGTTTGGCGGTTGTTGCAGCCAAGATCCGCCGCAGCCTCAAGGTAGCGACGGTCGAGCTTTGTCATGGTGGTATAGATCGGCAGGACCATATAGGGCAAAAAGTCGGAGACCATACCCAAAATCACCGCCGCGTCGGTGCCGATAAAGGTCAGCTTCTGAAAGCCGAGGCTTGTCAGAAAGGTGCTGACGATGCCGCCGTTGTCCAAAAGCGCCATCAGCGAATAAGTACGGATCAGGAGGCTGATCCACATCGGGAGCATTAAGAGCACGGTGAGGATATTGCGCGCACGCTCACTCATTTTTGACATACAGTACGCCAAAGGATACCCAATGACAAGGCATACCGCCGTTGCGATGAGCGAAAAGCCCAGTGACATCACGAAGGTGTGCGAATAGGACGTCAGGGACGTGATATTTTCAAGCGTAAACGCACCGTTGCGGTCGGTGAATGCAAAATACACCACGAACAAAAGCGGTGCAATGATAAACAGCATCGACCAAATCAAGTGCGGAGCGGCGGCAAGCCGCTCGAATACCGATCTTTTTTTCATTCTTCCCCAACTTCCTCCGTTGCATCCGAAAGCTTGTCCAGCTCGTCGCTGAACGAGGAATAGTCACCAAACATACCCGAAAACTCGGATTTTTTCATAATATGGATCGCATCGGGATCCACCGAAATGCCGATGGTCTCGCCCTCTGCCACAAAGTCGGTGGTCTGGATCATCCATTTAAAGCCGCACACGTCCACGATAATTTCGTAATGCACGCCTTTAAAGGTCACGCCCGTGACAAGGCCCTTGAGCATTCCGCGCTCCACGGGAACCACGTCCACGTCCTCGGGGCGCACCACAACGTCCACCTGCTCGCCCTTTGCAAAGCCGCTGTCCACACAATCGAACAGATGCCCCGCAAAGCGTGCCTTGTAGTCGTCAACCATCACGCCGTCCAGAATATTGGATTCCCCGATAAAGTCGGCAACAAAGGCGTTGATCGGCTCATTGTAAATGTCGGTGGGAGTACCGATCTGCTGGATGCGTCCGTTTGCCATAACCACGACGGTATCCGACATCGAAAGTGCCTCCTCCTGATCGTGAGTAACGAAAATGAAGGTGATACCCGTTTGATGCTGGATGTTTTTGAGCTCGTTTTGCATATCCTTGCGCAGCTTTAAGTCAAGTGCCGCCAAGGGCTCGTCCAAAAGGAGCACCTTTGGCTGGTTGACCAGCGCGCGCGCGATTGCCACACGCTGCTGCTGTCCGCCCGAAAGCGTGCTGACACGGCGGCGCTCAAAGCCCTTGAGGTTGACAAGCGCGAGCATATCCTTGACCTTTTGTCGGATCTCTCCATCGGAACATTTGTGCAGGCGCAGACCAAAGGCAATGTTATCAAAAACGTTCAGATGCGGAAACAGCGCGTATCGCTGAAACACCGTATTTACTTGTCGTCGGTAAGGCGGCAGATCGTTGATGCGCTTGCCGTCAAAGTATACGTCACCCTTATCGGGCGTTTCAAAGCCGCCGATGATACGGAGTGTTGTGGTCTTTCCGCACCCCGATGGGCCCAGAAGCGTAATAAACTCCTTGTCATGGATCTCAAGAGAAATGTTGTCGAGGACGGTCTCCCCGTCAAATGATTTCGAAATGCCACCGAGGCGAATCAAAACATCCTTGTTCATTCCGCATAAATACTCCTTTACATGGAAAAACGTAATAATACAGCCTATATTGTAACAGATAT
>JAFTXB010000153.1 GCA_017461825.1 Clostridia bacterium | reverse complement strand
CGGGAGCTATTGCTTGGATTAAGCGATCAAACATCCCGTTACCGTCAGAAAACTGTGGAAAGAAGCACAGACCCCCCACACTATCCATATAATTTCTTTGTCGAAAGTTTTGAAAGGTGTCGGAAAACTTTTTCAAAAGTTTTCTGACAAAGAAAGAGATCCAGGAACGGAGGAATTGCCGATGATTGAAAGCCTTGGGGAAAAGCTCAACAATGCTTTTAAAAAGTTTCGCAATAAGGGAAAACTGACCGAGGCGGACGTTAAGGCGGGTATGCGCGAGATCAAGCTCGCCCTGCTCGAGGCAGACGTCAACTTCAAGGTGGTTCGTGACTTTATCAAGATCGTGTCCGAGCGTGCGGTGGGCTCCGAGGTGCTGGAATCTCTGTTGCCCGCACAGCAGGTCGTCAAGATCGTAAACGAGGAGCTGACCCGATTGATGGGCGGCTCGCAATCCAAATTGACCATCGCATCCAAACCCCCTACAGTCATTATGATGGTAGGTTTGCAGGGTGCAGGTAAGACCACGCATGCCGCAAAGCTGGCGGGTCTGTATAAAAAGCAGGGCAAACGCCCCTTGCTTGTTGCGTGTGACGTGTACCGTCCCGCCGCGATCAAGCAGTTGCAGGTGGTGGGAGAAAAGCTCGATATCCCCGTGTTTACCATGGGAGATAAGGAGTCGCCCGTCAAGATCGCAAAAGAGGGCGTCAAGTTTGCCAACCTCAAGGGCTACGACATGGTGTTCATCGATACCGCAGGACGCTTGCAGATCGACGAATTGCTCATGGATGAGCTCAAAAACATCAAGGCGGAGGTCGAGCCCACCGAGATCTTGCTCACGGTGGACGCGATGATCGGTCAGGAATCGGTCAACGTGGCACAGACCTTTAACGATCTGCTCGACATCACGGGCGTGATCCTTACAAAGCTCGACGGCGATACCAGAGGCGGTGCGGCACTGTCGATCCGCTACGTCACGGGCAAGCCCATCAAATTTATCGGTACGGGCGAGAAGCTTGACACCATTGAGCCCTTCCACCCCGACCGCATGGCATCGCGTATCCTTGGAATGGGCGACGTGCTCACCCTCATTGACAAGGCGCAGGCGGCGTTTGACGAAAAGCAGGCGGCGGCGCTGGAGGAGAAGATGCGGCGGCAGACCTTTACGCTCGACGATTACCTCGAGCAGATGGCGCAGCTCAAAAACATGGGCAACCTCGAGCAGCTTATGGGCATGATGCCGGGAGTAAAGCCCGGGGCACTGAAGGATGCGAAGATCGACGAAAAGGCGATGGCACGCACCGAGGCGATCATCAAATCGATGACACGCCGAGAGAGAGAAAAGCCCGAGATCATCAACGCGTCGCGCAAAAAGCGCATTGCGGCGGGATCGGGCACAACTGTTGAGGACGTAAACAAGCTCCTCAAGCAGTTTGATCAAATGCTGAAAATGATGAAACAGTTCAGCGACATGGGGAAGACCCGACAAGGTAAGAAAATGCTCGGAAGAATGAAGATGCCCTTCTGAAATCCGTCATTTATATAAACAAATTTTATTTTACTTTTTGGAGGAAACAAATCATGGCAGTAAAAATGAGACTGAGAAGAATGGGCGCAAAGAAGGCTCCTTTCTATCGCGTAATCGTGGCAGACAGCCGCTCGCCCAGAGACGGCCGCTTCATCGAGGAGATCGGTTACTACAACCCCCTCACCAACCCCGCTGAGATCAAGATCGACGCAGAGAAGGCAAAGAAGTGGATCGACAACGGCGCACAGCCCACCGAAACCGTTAAGTCCCTGCTGAAGAAGAGCGGCATCGTTGACTGATCCGTCCTGCAAGGAGACACAAGATGATAAACTTACAGGAAACTTTACTTGACATTGCCAAGGCAATTGTCGATTCTCCCGAGGAAGTAAAGGTCACACAGGAAGAGGACGAGCGTAGCATTACGCTGACCTTGACCGTTGCTCCCGACGACATGGGAATGGTAATTGGCAGACACGGCAAGATCGCCAAGGCTATCCGTACCGTTATCAAGGCTGCCTCTGTCAACACCGGCAAAAAAGTGAACGTGGATATCCGCTAAACGCACTTCCACCAAAAAGACCTCGCCACGCGGCGAGGTCTTTTTTTGGGGTGTGTCGGTGGTATGCGTTAGTAAAGATACGCAAAAAACGAAACCTTAACGTGTCATCCTGAGCGCACGAAGTACGCGAAGTTTTGCGTAGTCGAGGCTTGCCGAGCGGAGCAAAACCGAGGAATGGAGCAAGCCGCAGGCGCGCGGAATGACGACGGGATCTACGAACGATTACCAATAGCTTTCCTCGGGCAAATGAACTGTTCCGTGGGCACAAACGCCAAAAAAGGACGCGGGGTTAGTGCGAACAAAGCGCGCCGCGAGATCCGACTCATGCTACGCATAAGTCGCCCTTCGGGCTTCGTGGGCTTTCCGTTTGTTGTGTAGTTGTATGATAAACCGCCGTTTCGGAAAGCACACTCAGGATGACCGCGGGGGACGTTTCATTATATTTTTACATACGATTATTGTTCTGGACGTGCAAAAAATACAAAAAATAGGATTACAAAGCAAAGCGAAAGGAGATCCCTATCATGCTTCGTTTTTCAATCCCCTCATCGGACGG
>JAFTXB010000152.1 GCA_017461825.1 Clostridia bacterium | reverse complement strand
TGAGCCAGGATCAAACTCTCGAAATCATTGTATTAAAACATCTCATACGAGATGATCTAAACTTTGCCTTCGAGTCTTGCTCTTAGCTTCTTTACTTTTGTTTGAGTAGTATTCTCATTCAAAGAATTTCCGAGATCCGTATTCGCACATACTTTCATGCTTTGTACTTCTCTCTTGTTGTTCAATTTTCAAGGATCATTTGCCTCTCGGCTTAGCCTCGCTTTCGCGCGACCTTGTTATTATACCACTTTCATCCCCTTTTGTCAAGCCCTTTTCTAAAACTTTTTTAAAAAGTTTTTTCGGTGGCTTGGGATTACTTGCGGTACAGCTCGTCCGTTTTTGGGTGAGCTTTTATATTTTACCACAATCAAAAAAATTTGTCAAGTACTTTTTTAAATTTTTTCAACATTTTTTTGATTTTTTTACTTAAACCTCGCGTCTGCCCTCCAGCGCGCGGAAAAGCGTGATCTCGTCTGCATATTCCAGATCTGCCCCCACAGGAACACCGTACGCCAACCGTGTAACGCGAATCCCCAGTGGTCGCAATAGCTTGGAAAGATACATAGCAGTTGCCTCGCCCTCCACAGTGGGATTGGTTGCCACGATCACTTCCCCCACATCGCCGTTCCCCACACGTGCAAGCAGCTCCTTGATCTTCAATTGATCGGGAGTAATTCCGTTCATTGGCGAAATCAACCCATGAAGAACATGATAAACGCCGTCAAAATCCCGCACCTTTTCCATCGCTATAACAGTGCGGGCATCGGTTACCACACAAATAACACTATGGTCACGATTTTCATCAGCGCAGATTGAGCACACCTCTCGATCCGTCAGATTCTGACAGATCGGGCACAAATGGATCTTCTCTTTTGCATCCAAAATTGCTTTCGCAAATGCCTGTGCATCCTCCGGCTCAAGCTCGAGAACCGAAAACGCCATGCGCATCGCGGTCTTTTTTCCTACCCCCTCAAGCCTGCCGAATTTCTCGGCAAGCAATTGAAGAGATTCGATATATTCTGCCATATCAGAAGAGCCCCGGCAGATTCATGGGGCCGGTGATCTTGTTGAGCTCGGCGTTGTTGGTATCATCGACACGCTTGATCGCCTCGTTGACAGCCGCGACCAGAATATCGGACAGTGTTTCAATGTCATCAGGATCAACGATCTCGGGCTCAAGATCGATGGCAAGGATCTCTCGCTTGCCGTTGATCTTTACGTTAACAACACCGCCGCCTGCGGAAATGTCATATTCGCGCTCATTCAGCTCTTCCTGCTTTGCCGCCATATCCTCCTGCATTTTTTGTGCCTGACGGATCATTGCCTGCATATTCTGCGCTCCGCCGCCCATCCCCTTCGGAATATTCGCTCTCATTGTTTTTTCTCCTTTATAATAATGTATTTAATTTTCTTCGGATGCCTCTATGATCTCGTCGATCACCGAGGGCTTGTCATTTGCACTGCCGACCACTTCCATAACCAGCATGCGATCACCCACCTCGCGTCGGAGAACTGCGGATAGCGCCGCACGCAAACGGTCACGGGATTCGTCCTTATCCATCATATCCTTGGAAAAACCGTTATCAAACCGAATAATGACCGTTCCGTCCTCTTGGGTAAAGGCGTGAGCCGCTCTGATAAAGCCCGCCTCCATCGGTGCGCTTCTACCGATCCGCTCGACTACTTCCATCCAGTTTTGCATTCTTCGCAACACGCGCTTATTTTGTGAAGCAGGGGTAGGAACGACCTTATCGGTGCTCTTTGTCTGTTCGCTAACCGGTGTTGAGGGCGAAGCAATGTGTTCGGTTGGCATGCTTTTTGTAGGTATCATCGTTATTTTACCCACAGCAATTTGCTCCTCAAGCTGTGCAATACGGGAAAGCATAGCTTCTGATGAGGTATCCAGCGCCTCGTCGCACATTCTCACAAGCGTCATTTCAACAACCACCCGCTTGACAGAATTGTTCTTTTGCGTTGCAAAAAAGGCATCCTCAAGAAGCTTGCAATGGTACAGAAGCGTCTCCTTGCGGAATCGGTCTGCCGCCTCTTTGAGTTGCATCATTTCATGATCGGTAAGATCGAGATATGATACCGCATTTTTTGTGGTTTTGATGACCAGCATATCACGGTATACTGCAATGAGATCCTGCAAAAATACACCGATGTCCTTTGACGAGCGCACAATTTCGGCAATTTGGGTAAACAACGTGTCATAATCCTTGTTTGCTACAGCTTCTACTGTGGAAAGCATCGCTCCCCTGCCGCTCAGTCCCACCGACTCCTCAACCGCCTCAACCGTGACCTCGCGCCTGCCGCCTGCACACAGCTCCAAAAGGCTGATAGCATCGCGCATACCGCCCTGCGCAAGCTTTGCAAGCATTCTTGCGGCATCGGGATGCAGAGTGATCTGCTCCTTCTCGGCGATATAGGAAATGCGCGACATCAGCGTCTCGGTGGAGATGCGTCTGAAATCAAAGCGTTGGCAACGCGAAATGATGGTTGCTGGAAGCTTTTGCAGCTCGGTTGTGGCAAGGATAAACACCACGTGCTCGGGCGGCTCCTCCAAGGTTTTCAGCAACGCGTTGAATGCGCTGACCGAAAGCATATGCACCTCGTCGATGATATAAACGCGATAGCGAAGCGAGGACGGCGAATAGACGACTTCGTCGCGAATGTCGCGGATGTTGTCAACACCGTTGTTGGATGCTGCATCCATTTCAAGCACGTCGGTTGCGGCTCCGCTGTCGATGGCGCGGCAAGCGGAACACTCACAGCATGGGTTCCCGTTTATGGGATGCTCGCAGTTGATGACCTTGGAAAGGATCTTTGCGCAGGTGGTCTTACCCGTTCCGCGCGAGCCGCAAAACAGATAGGCGTGACTGAACGCGTGGTTCTCCGCCTCATAGCGCAAAATGGATGTGATGTGCTCCTGCCCGCAAACGTCGTCAAAGGTCTGCGGACGCCACTTTCTGTAAAGTGCCTGATGCATCATGATCCCTCCCTTGTGTGGTAATATTGCAAAAAGTGCAAACTAATAATATTATACATCTTTTTTATAATAAAGTCAAGGCTTTACCGACGCAAAACAAAATAAAAAAATCTCAACGGCACAAACGCCTCTGAGATCAAAGAAAAAATAGCACCGAATCGCAAAACAAGACCATACACCTCAAGATCGAAAATCGCTCCCACGCGATCTTCGTATTCCTTGCTCAGAACAGGCGCCCTCGCGGCACATTGGGTTCATCGCTTAATGCTGCTTGGTCCCCCACCTGACATGGTTCACAATTCCCAATTGCGCAAGACCCACTCCTCAACACAAAGAACACGCCTCAATTCGTAAGAGTTCATCCCTCAAAAGAGGAATCCACCCCTGCTGTAGCGGATTTCAGGTACAGGGCTCCGCTAAATCCCCGGTTGGTATGGTCTAATTTTACCATCCGATGCTATTGCCTATATATTATAACAGATTCTATCCCGTTTTGCAAGGGGTTTTTGAAAAATATTTTTTTGACAAAAATCCCCCTGCATTTCAAACAAATCAAGAATCTTTAAAGCAAGCTTTATTTCTTTGTTCGCATTCGATCGTATTTTGTTTCTCTATTAACGTCAAATTGTAACATGATAATGATGCCAAATAGGATCGAAATGCCCAAGAAGGAACACATATATATCATTTGCCAAGAAAATTGATTTATGATTAAACCGATACACAACAACAAAGCAACCGATCCGATATGAAGTCTTTTCACCGCAAGCCAAAAAGCAAGCGCCTTTTGATTTGTCGTTATCCGATCCCCGATCCCTTGCTGGGTCATGCGTTGGAAAAAGCTGTACTGTAATTTTCTTTTTCTCAGCGATCGATGCCTTTTTCCGCACTCGCACCAAACGATCGACCAAATAATTGCCCGAATAAGAAAATATGTAAAAAGGTTTATCAGCACAATTCCTGCCAAAATGCCATAGTGCATTTGCATATCCATTTCATGTTGGAAAAACCGAACAGAATCTCCATTCACGCTATAACCAACCGAAAGAACCGATCCGATTCGTTGTTCTTGCGAGAAAAAAGAAGTCAAGTCTATTTTTATAGTCCCTGTCGTCTGCTCACAGTTTGAAAAATCAAGAGGGATCTCCATAAAATACTGTATCTCATCATTCTCTTTTGAACACAAATACTGTTCTTCCGTAATGTCAAACGACCAAGAACAAAAATCTTGTTGTCCGTTTATAACCGCTCCTTCGGCATCAATCCGAAGAACGGTTTCGATATATTGGATCGATTCGGTATTATATTGCGAGTGAAACCGTTTTCCAACTCCAACCTTTATTACGGTTGGATTCTCTTTGATCACCTTTTGAGGCAACTCAACCGACAATACCGTGGAAGGGCTTTCTTTTTGCAATTTGGAGGTTAATAATATCGTATCCTCCTTGGCGCATGAAAGAAAAGAAAACACCAAAATAGTTGTAAGCAAAAGCGCAAAATACTTTTTCATAATACGACAAAGCCCCTCCATTCCCCCTCTGCTTCAATGATAGTATAGCATATTTTTCCGTCCCTGTCAATACGGCACAATAACAAAGAAAAGACACGCTGATATTTTGAAAAGCAACAATTTGCTTTTCATATATTCTTTTTTCAAAAACCACACCATTTTCTTTCACAAAAAGCTTGCAAAGCACGTAAATTTGTGCTATAATATGTGCGTTATTTTTGAGAGTGCCGACAAGGCACCTCATCAGGAAAGGCAAGGTAGTCACCCTATGAAGATCAGAATCGGTATTTTTGGCTACGGGAATCTCGGTCGCGGCATTGAAAACGCCATCCGTCAGAACCCCGACATGGAGCTTGTTGCGGTATTTACGCGCCGCGATCCCTCCACACTCACCATCGGCACGCCCAACGTTCCCGTTTGTCACGTGAGTGACGTGGAAAAGTTTACCGAAAAGATCGACGTGATGATCCTCTGCGGCGGAAGTGCCACCGATCTCCCCACGCAAACGCCTGCGCTTGCAAAGCAATTTTGCGTGGTCGACAGCTTTGACACGCACGCAAAGATCCCCGCGCATTTCGCAAATGTTGACGCAGCGGCAAAAGCAGGCGGCAAGGTTGCCATGATTTCGGTGGGCTGGGATCCCGGAATGTTCTCGCTCAACCGCCTCTATGCCTCCTCGATCCTGCCCGACGGCAAGGACTACACCTTTTGGGGCAAGGGTGTGAGCCAAGGGCACTCGGATGCCATTCGCCGCATTGAAGGCGTTGTCGATGCCAAGCAGTACACCATTCCCGTAGAAGCGGCGCTCGATGCCGTTCGCAGCGGCTCCTGCCCTACCCTCACCACCCGTGAAAAGCATCTGCGTGAATGCTTTGTGGTTGCCGCCGAGGGTGCTGACAAGGCGCGCATTGAAAAAGAGATCGTTGAAATGCCCAACTATTTTGCCGACTACGACACGACGGTGCATTTTATCTCGCTGGAAGAGTTGAAGCGCGACCACGCGGGAATTCCCCACGGCGGATTTGTGATCCGCACGGGAAAGACGGGTGCTGACCTTGAGCACAACCACGTCATTGAATATAGCCTCAAGCTTGACTCCAACCCCGAATTCACCGCGTCTGTGATCGTTGCATACGCACGCGCGGCGCACCGCCTTTACACCGAGGGCGCGGTTGGTTGCAAAACGGTGTTTGACGTTCCGCCCGCCTACCTCTCACCCAAGTCCTATAACGAATTGATCGGCACGCTGCTGTGATTTGAATATACGAAAAGGAGAAAGACCTCTTTGACAGGCTTTCTCCTTTTTGTAATGCTGTGAAGTTTTGGGAGGGTTTGGGAACCTTTTTTCAAAAAGGTTCCCAAAAAACGCATCCCCTTACTGCTTCACATATTCCATTGCGGCGGCGAGCATTTGTGCAGTCTGGGCGCGTGTAAGGCGGGATGTGGGGGTAATATACCCCTGTTGGCTGTTCATGATGCCTGCGGCGTTGAGTGAATAGATCGCCTCGGTTGCCCATACCGGAATGTCACTTCCGTCGGCAAAGGTAGGGGTTACCGGCACATCACAAAGCCCAACGATGTTGGAAAGGATCACCGCCGCCTGCGCGCGAGTGATCTGTTCATTCGGCAGGAAACACAGCTTGCCGTCCTCAAGACTACCGCTGATATACTTCATCTCATAAGCCGCCGCAACATAACCCTTCATGCTTTCGGGAATGTCGGCATCGTCGGCAAACACAGTGGCTTCGCAATCGGGTACTTCGTCAATTCCCGCCGCATGCATTGCCATCACCAAAAACTCGGCGCGATTGACGGTTTCCTCGGGATAGAAATAGTACTGATTTCCCACCTGTTTTCCGCTCATCACCCCCACCTCGGTGAGCGTTAGGGCAGCGTTATAGGCGGCAGAATCCCCCATGTCCACATAGGTCACCGAGGTACCCGAAACTGTCACCTTCATATTTACGGTTGCGGCAGCGCTGTAATTGCCGTATTTATCGCGCACAACATAGGAAAAAGCATCACTTCCAACGTAGCCATTGGCTGGGGTATACACGTAAGTGCCGAGTGTTTGATCGGTAAGCCGTACAGAACCGTTTTCGGGATAGGAAACGATCTCATAAATCAATCCGTCTCCATCGGGATCATACCCCGAGAGCGTACCGTGTGCCTCGATATCCTTATGTGTGGATACATTGAGCGAAAGCCCCGACGCCATACTGACAGTGGGGGTATAGTTGGTTTCGGTCAAAAGATAGATATTGCAGACCATGGTTGTAGCCGATCCGTTTGCCGCAAAGGTAAATGATGCATGGGTGATCTCCTCATCCGCCGCGTGAAATGTCATGTATGAAAGATTCTCCCCCGATATCACCTGCCCTGCCGCAACACGGCTCGAACCCAAAAGCAATTCCCCCTCTGCCGCTACGGGAAGTGACTTTACAGTGATATAATCGATCTTTGAAAGATTGAGCGCACGCGCAAACGCATCGGCGGAAAATACCGCGTCGTTGCCAATGGGGGCAGACACAGCCATATCGGTTGCCGCTGACAGGACATTTAAGCCATAGGATACCACGGGAATCTCGCTACTGCTGTCCGCCACGCACACAACGCTCCCCACAGTGAGGCACATTGCCCCCATTAGTGCGACCGCTCCGCACTTAAGTCCCAGTTTTTTCATTGTTTTGACCGCCTTTCCATCAATTCTTCGTGATTCACTATATGCGTGCCAAAAGAATAATATGCGAAACCAGACTTTTAAGGCTTGCTTTTTTAGAACAAATGTGGTAAAATATGAAAAGAACAGAAAAACGGAGGTATGGATATGCAACAACATAAAAAAATAGTGATTGCCCCCGACTCGTTTAAAGGTAGCATCTCGGCAAAGGATGCCGCCCAAGCGATCCGCGCAGGACTGTTGCACGGTCTTGATAAAAGCATCACAGCAGACATTGTTTGCGTTCCGATTGCCGATGGTGGCGAAGGAACGCTTGACACATTAGTGTCTCCCGAAAAAAGAACACGCTGCCAAGTAAAAGGACCTCGCTTTACACCACTTCATGCAGAATATGGGCAGCTTGAGGATACAGCAATTATCGAAATGGCTTCTGCCGCAGGGCTGACGCTGATTCCCGAAGTCCTGCGCAGTGCGGGGTTGACGACCACCTATGGCGTTGGCGAGCTGATTTTACACGCGCTTCAAAGCGGATACAAAAAATGCATTTTAACGGTTGGCGGAAGTGCGACGAACGACGGCGGCGCGGGGATGCTTTCGGCGCTTGGCGGAAGATTTTATGATACGGACGGAAACACCTTCGTCCCCACGGGGCTGACGCTTGAAAGAATCGCGTCGATCGACCTCTCGGGGCTTTCTTCCCTGCTCTCCGAGTGCGAGTTTTTGATCGCAACCGATGTCAAAAATCCGCTTTTGGGACAGGAGGGCGCAACCTACGTTTACGGTCGGCAAAAGGGCGCAACCGACGCCGAGCTTGACGCCATCGAGCGCGGCATGTCACATTACGCATCTCTCCTCTCTGCCCTCTCGGGCAAGGACGTTGCCGCAATTAAGGGGTGCGGCGCGGGAGGCGGACTGTCGGCACCTCTGTTGGCGTTTGCCAATGCGAAGATCCAATCGGGCATCGAAGCAGTGCTTGATACCCTGCATTTTTCGGATCTGCTTTGCGGAGCCGATCTCGTCATCACGGGCGAGGGTAAGATCGACCGCCAAAGTCTGTTTGGCAAGGCGATCAGCGGCGTGGCAAGCTATGCAGGAAAACAAAACGTCCCCGTATACTGCTTTGTCGGCTGTATCGGAGACGATATTGAGGTATTGAGATCGATGGGGGTGCGCGACATTTTTGCCATCGGCGATTTGGCGCAATCCCCCGAGGATTCGATGCAAAACGCAGGACGTTATCTGGAACAGCTGGCACAACGTTTTGCAAAAACAATTTTTTGACGTAAAAAGCACCTGCCTCTTGGACAGGTGCTTTTTTAGTGGAGGCCGAATCAGATCTGCTCCTTAACCTTGGAAGCCTTACCGACTCTGTCACGCAGGTAGTACAGCTTTGCACGTCTTACCTTACCGACGCGGATGATGTCTACCTTGACCACGTTGGGAGAATGAATGGGGAAGGTCTTCTCAACGCCTACACCGTAGGAAACGCGTCTTACGGTAAAGGTCTCGGAGATTCCGCCGCCATGCTTTGCAATAACGGTTCCCTCAAACATCTGGATTCTCTCTCTGTTGCCCTCTTTGATACGGTTGTGCACACGAATGGTGTCACCGATGCGGACTACGGGCAGCTCCGCCTTCAATTGCTCGTTTGTAAAAGCCTCAATCAAATTCATTTTTGAGCCCTCCTATAAATACCGGACGTTCATGCGAGCATGCAGCGGACCGCCCTAAAATTCTGTGCGCTCAGCGCAACAGGGGTATTATACCATACTTTTTCCCTTTTTGCAAGTGTTTTTGCAAAATTTTTTCTTGTTTTTGCAAAAAAGTAAATTCTCAAAGTAAATGCAACAATACAACTTAGTTGTTGCATTTAGTCTAAGAAGGGTTTTATAGTTGCATTTAGTATGAGAAATCTATATTTCAAGATTCTGAGCCGGAGGATCATGGTACGGTATGAGCCATCGCCAACGGCGACTTGCCCTTGACAAATTCTCAAAATATGCTATAATAGAGTGACGAAGGCGAAATTAAAGTTATATTTATATTTCTGAGTTCCTCGCCTTCGGTGACTTTCCCAAAGCATATTTTGAGGGGTTGTCAAGGGTGGCGAGCTAAAATTGCACGTCATTTTCTTATCAAAGTAAATGCAACCACAGTTGCACTTAGTCTGAGAAATTATCTTTTCAGGCTTTTTAGCTATACAAAAAATATCATAAAAAGGGCGAAAAAGAGTGTTAGTTAGCATTCTTTTCGCCTTTTCTCATATTAAACGCAACCGATTTCTCAAAGTAAATGCAAGGCCTTTGCTACTGTTGCATTTACTTTGAGAATTTACGGATTTTTGCGACTGGGCTTGTATTCGTAAAAAACTCCACACTTGACGAAATTCCGAAGAATTCTTTCAAGTGCGGAGAAAAAATCTTAATACTTTTTTTGAGCCACTATTTCCAGCAATTTTGGATTTTGTGTTGAATTGAGTAGGGTATCGATCTCAAAATCACAAATAATTGACCGCAATTTCTCATCGTGGAAATCGTGAAAAGCATGCGTCAATACTAATTCCCACGTTGGTTTATTCAAATACTGCTTTT
>JAFTXB010000151.1 GCA_017461825.1 Clostridia bacterium | reverse complement strand
TACCAAAGGTGAAGAATCATCCTTGAATACCAATTCCAAGCCGACGTATCCCGCAAGATTTGCCTTTAGCTGTTCGTGAACCGCTATTGGATCGTGCTTGTCGTTGATAATGGCAAGAAAGCGGATCTCGGGGGCAACCGTACTCATGAGGTCAACTACCTCTTTGTGCGGTGCCGCCTTTACAACGATCTGGTCTTCTATCCCATGACATCTAACCTTTTCCATGATCGCCTCGGAATTATGCCGAAATTTGTCAACATTGATGTAGCACCTTCCTTTAAGATGCTCAAATGCATCGTCAAGAAGTGGGATAGGCTCAACTGTTTCGGCACCGTCAAAATTGACATACCGTAATTTTTTGACCTCACTTGCGGGGAGTTTTTGAATATTGAGGTCGGGACGGCAAAGCTGACGGGGCTCTGTATCCGGGTGAAAAACAAACAGTTCTCCGTCGGCAGAAGCGGTTACGTCAAGCTCCACCATATCTGCCCCTTGTGTGATGGCAATATCAAATGCCGTTAGCGTATTGCATGGGATATTTCCTCCCCATACGCCGCGATGTGCGCATATCAATACTTTTTTTTCGTTTAAAATATCAAATGTTTTCATTTCCCTTTTCTATATGAGATTCGATGATCACTCATCAAAAAATCCGTCCATGATCTCGTTGAATTTGGATTGGAGATTGCTCTTATTTGACTGCCACCAGGAAGAAATGCTGGAGCCGTCGTTTTTATAGACCAACGTGGGAATCGCGAAAACCGGCATTGTGGTTTTGTCGGACAAAACGCTTCCCAGCGCTTCATTATAGATCGAATCAAAATTCATATAAATACTATTATAGATCAAATCGATCATCTTACCTGATTCGGAATCCTTGGAATAACGGAGCTTGAGCAACTTATCAAAGTGAGGCACGATGACAAGCTGATTGCTGTCGTATGCAAGAGAGGTCATAATTGCAGCCGACATTTCGGGATCCTTGGCATCCATCGGAACACCGAACATCGTGCAGGCATGAAGATGCGTATAATACTGCTTTTGCTCCTCATCATACTTGGGAGTGGGCAACACACCGTAATCCTGCTCCATATCGGTAAGATATGCAAGATTGCCAAGCTGAGTAATTAAAAACAGCGCATTTCCTTCCTCAAAGTAGTCTCTCATGGCCGTATTACCGAGCTTAAGTCCCTCAACATTGTTGATAACCGCACCTTGGTTGTTCCAAAAGAGATTGTAAACCTTATCGTAAACAGCTTGGATCTGCTCTACGTTGAAATTGATCTCGGGGCGGTCGGTTCCGTTGTTGGGCATAATATTGATTCCGCTGGAGCCCCAAAAGCATTGCAGATTGATGTGCTCCTGCGCTACCAATCCAAATATATCCCCCTCGTTGCGGGTATCACTGCCGTTTTGATCAACGTAAACGTCTTTTGTGATCGACCACAAATGATCGATCGTCCATTTTCCTTCCTCAACGGTGTTGTAAAGGGTGGCGTAGTCCATTCCGCGCGCTTCGGCAAGTGCCTGATTGAATACCACTACAAGAGCACCGTCCATATACATGGAAGAAATATCACCTGTAGCCAAATGAAGCTTGCCGTTAAAGGTGAGCGCATCCACGAGAGATTGGCTCCACCACTCCTCTTCGGGATCGAAATAATCGAACTGATTGAGGTTGTAGAAAAGTCCCTCGGCAGACAGTACGGGAAGTCTTGGTGACCAGCCCGCAACAATATCGTAGGTTCCAAGTCCGTTTTGGATCGAAGAACGCAGCTCCCGAATGGTTGCGTTGTAGTTGCTCCAACTCTCGCCTTTGGAAATGGTGACAACAATATTCAGTCTTTCCTCTGTTGCCATCGTCCTTTCCACAAGCTCGGCGGAAAGCGCTGTGCCGTCATCCTCAACGCCGATCTCTTTTACGGTTTCGTCATCGCCTCTGACCTGAATGACGATTTCTTTGTTGCCAAAGTCAAGTCCTTCAACGCTCAATTCAAAGCCATCCTCAGAGGTTGTGACCTCACCGCCATCGGTGTCGGATGTTGTTTCGTTTTCTTTGCCTCCATCGTTGCAGGCAACAAGCAAAGAAGACATGAGCGCAAGGATCAAAAGCAAAATCAATGATCTTTTCAGCATAGTTGAATCCTTTCTTTTTTTATTAGTTTACAGCATAGGAATAGGTAGCCGGTATCTCACGCTTTACGGTTGATCCGTTTACCTCCCTAAAACCAAAAATTTTGGTGTAACTTGCCTCTACAACAAGCTGTCCTTTTGCAGCCGACATAGCATTCAGCAACAGCTTTTTATTATTGGACGTGTTGTAAGAGGTGTGATTGATAATAAAATAAAACGGATTATTGTGATCAAACAAGGTCTTATAAAAATCAACCGTTTCTTCATTAATAAAGTGGTGTGCCGCTTGATGATGTCGGTACGCATGGTGGAAAGCTTATAATTGGGTGCCGTCCACTCGTGGAAACGGTACGAATCACCCGTTTGCAACATTGTAAGTCCGTTTACGGAAATAATGGAAACAATGGACGAGTTGTTATAGTCATACCTCTTGGAGCCGTCTCTGTAAGATGCATAGTTGGGATCGTTTTTGTACTGCGACCAATTGAGCCATTTTTCCTCGAAAATTACTCGGTTGTTGACCCAATAGTCGATGAGATCCTCCTGCGTGTTGAGCACAGTGAATTCCACGTCGGCGATTTGGATCTTCATGCCCGTGTGCGCTTTCATATAAAGCAGATCGGGATAGTATTTATTGATCCGATTCATGCAAATCTCAAACTGCGGATAGTTGGAAAGCTGCGAGGAATGGAGGTTGGCATTATCGGGGACATTGGCAAGCATTCTTTGGAGATCGATCCGATCGTGATATTTCTCGATCAGCGCGCTGAATGCCAAAAAGTGATCGCGGTGCGCATGTGACAGATACCAACAGGAGATCGTCAGTTTTTCTCCGTCCTTCAGTCCCGATTCCTTCCACATAAAGTTAAACAGCGCGTCGGCATATTTGGCATCGATATCGGTGGCTCCGTATTCGGTTACACCGCCGTCAATAAAGATCCAACTGTTGTCCGCCGCGTGGATCAGGAAGGTGTCCTCATTGGCGGTGTTGCTGTTGAAGAGAAAGAGCTCGGTCTTGTCAGACCCCTCTGTTGTGTAGCAGAATTCCTCAAGCGTTGCGCTGTTGCGATCCACAATGGCACGAATGTCTCCTGTCTCGCCGTTTTCTGTCATATAATAAATGTAGAAATTTGTTCCGAGCAAGTCATTGATCAAAGCATAATAGTTTCCGTCTATGTAATTGTTAAAGGAAACGGTATAGCCAAATACCTCCAGGGTGGATATATAATCGTTGTATGCTACATCGTTGGTCTTTTGGATCAACTGCATCTCGGATTTCTTCTCGGTGGTTTTGGCACCGGTACCGCAGGAATAGAGCGTTTTGTCAAGCTGACCGTGCGGATATGCGGGGAAAGGCAGTTTCCAGCCTTCACGGGTATATTGAGAAAGATCCTCCACACGCTCGCTTGTCTCACCTCCAACCGCCAACTTGCCGTTTTGCAGATTTTCGTTGAGAAAGATCTGCACACCAAGCCATGCAAGCGTGTCATCCACGGTATAAATGGCGGTGGTATCTGCCTCGGACAAGAAAACGACACAGCCATCACTTCCCGATTCCGCCGCCTTTTTGGATAAATCAAAGGAGGTATCTCCCACAAGCAGGTATCCCCTGCCATCTGCCGCCTCATAACTGCATACGCTATCGCTTTTAACAGTAACCTCGAGCTCGGTTTTTGCCTTTAACTGATCCCGCAAAGCCACGCAAAGACCTGCAACAGAATTAGATGCAAGGCTTGAACGCACGATGACCAGCTCTTTATAATCACTCATCAGGATCTCCATTTCCGTATCGCTCTCCTTTGTACCGTCCTCGTTTGATGTGCGATCGGTACAAGAAGCGAGGCACGACAGCACCAGGAAAGCCGCAAGACAACCGCAAAAAATTTTCTTTATTTTTTTAAATTTCATAACGGTCCTTTCATTCGTCGGCTGACATTCACAAGTTTTTTGGGAACGTCAGCCGACCGGTGTAAAATCAGTCTTCTTTTTTCTTACGTACGATCAGTGCAGGAGCCGCAAGCAGTGTAACAAGCGCAAACAAACCGCCCGCAACAGCAGAGCCACAGCCGCCCTCTTTTGCCATTTCGGCACCGCAGATCTCGCATTTGCCATCTTTTTCAACACAGTCCTCGGTGGTCTTGGCATCACATACCGTACAGGTCTTTTCGTGCTTGCCGTCACCCGTGGATTTTGCGTCGCCCCATGTATGGTCGACAACTTCGCTGAGGTCACAGCCTTCACAAGTGGTCTTGTGTTTGCCGTCACCGCAATCCTCGACCGTAGTCTTGTGCTTGATGCCGTTTTCGGATTTGTAGTTACAGTCGCCGCAGACCTTGGAGTGTGTGCCGTTGCCGTTGTCAACGTTCTTGACAAAATCGTGAGCCTCTGTAATCACTTCTCCGCAAACTTTACAAGCTTTTTTATGCGAACCGCTGTTCAGGCTTTCCCATGCAACGCCTTCATAGTCGCATTCGTGCAGCTTGATCTCCCACAGGTTGGTTTCAGTGTTCTTGACGCATACGTAGATCGGATCGCAAACCGAGGTCACATCCTCGTCAAATGTTCCTGCTGTGGCAGCGACCTTTGCATCGGAGGTATCGGTAAAGACAGCACCATCGGACGTGCCCTTGAATGAGCCGCCCTTGATTGCAACGTCAAATGCGTCGCCCTTGTCGCCAGTGTAATAGAGAGCCGAGCGCGCCCCCTCAAACGTACCGCCGTTGACGGTCATGGAGATCGCCGTGGTGGTAGCCGCGGTTGCGTCCGCCTTCAGGGCGTCCTTGCCCTTGAAGATACCGTTATTGATCACAACCGTGCCGTTGGTCTGGCAGAGAGCCGCGAAATCGCCCGTTGCCGTGAAAGAGCCGCCGTCAACGGTAAGTGTTCCCTTGCCGCCCCAGTTAATGACGTTTCCTGCGGTTGCCGCAAAATCACCGCTCTTAAGGGTCAAATTTGCGCCGTCGGTATTGTCGGTAGAAGCAAGTGTTCCGTTTACAGTGATCTTTTCCAGCGTTACATCTGCTCCGCCGTTGACAGTCAGCGTACCTGCAAGCGTTCCGCCCGTAACGGTCAGCTTTCCTGCGCCGGTCACTTCAATTTCACCCGAAACGGTCTTGCCGCCGAGGTCAAGCGTGATCTCAAGATCTTTGATATTGAGTGTTACCTTTTCGGCAAGTGTAATGTCCGCGGTTACGGTATACGTCCCCGAAGCGTTGATGCCCTTGAGAGCATCGGCAGATCCAATGCTGTTTTCGTCCTCGGCAGAAACAACCTCTACCGTGATCTGCTTGGTGTCGTCTTCCTTGGAACCGATCCAGCCTGCTACCGAGGTGTTGGCATCCACAACCTGTGCCACAACACTTCCCTTCATGCTGCAAAGACCGATCATGGATCCTGAATTAATAGAACTACCGATCGCCATCAAGCCCTTGTTTTCAGATCTCTTGAAGGTACAGGACGCAAACTCGCCGTTGAGCTGACCCACAAAGCCACCGATGTTGGGGGTGTGTCCGTCGCCCTTGTTTTCGGTTGTGATGTTTCCGTTGTTAATGCAATCAACAAAGGAGATCACAACGCCGGTCTTTGTGGAGTGTCCGACGAAACCGCCGTTACCTTGGTTGCCCGATTTGATGTTGACATTGTTGACGCAGTTTTTGAAGCTGATCACAATGTCTGCTTGGTTAACGTTGCCGACAAAGCCGCCGTTCTTGTTTCTACCCGAGATCGAGCCGTATGCGTTACAGTCGATAAAGGTGTAGGTGCTTCCCGCGGCATCGGGCTGACCAACGTATGCGGACATTGCCGCTTTGTCGGTCTTTTCCATCTTTACGTAGGAATTGCAGTTGATAAAGGTTACAGATTTACCCTTGAATTTACCAAACACAACACCGTTGGAGCCGTTTCCTGCGGGGGTACCGGTTATGGGAGCTGTCTCGGAGCCGAATGTGATATTTTGAATGGTGATCACGGCTTCGGGATCGATCACTTGGAACAGACCCGAATCGTTTCCGCTGATATCATAGCCGGTAAGTGAGTAACCGTTACCGTCGAGAATTCCCTTCCAAGTGGTAATGATACCGCCCGTTGCGGAGAGCTTGTGACCGCCAAGGTCAATATCGTTTGCAAGGATGTAGTTTTCGGCACCTGTCATTGCCTTGAACTCTTCGGCAGTGCGGATAACCTTGTAGGTTACACCGTACACGGTGACCTCGGTGTCATTGGCGCCGATCTCAACCGACTTGAAGCCCTCGGGAGCTACAACGGTGAGTTCCTTGACGGGATCGCTTTCATTTTTGCCGATCCAGCCGGTGGTATCGTAGTCCGCGTCGTCAACGTATACGGTAACGGTGCCTGCCATATTGGTAAGACCGATCAGGGTGCCGCCGTAAACTGTTGCGCCCTCAACAGCCGTTGAAAGCGTGACAAGTCCCTTGTTTTCGCAATCCTTGATGGTTACGGACGCAAAGGTTCCGTTGAGCTGACCGATCAATCCCCCAACGTTTGCGGAGTTTCCGCTTGCAATGCCGTTGGTGGTAATGTTACCGTTGTTGACACATCCGATCAGGTTGATGACAACGCCGTTTTTGGGGGAATGTCCCACAAAGCCGCCAACACCCTGATGGTAGCCGTTGATATTGACGTTGTTGACACAGTTTGTCAAGCTAACGGTGACATCGTTTTGGTTCACGTTTGCAACAAACGCGCCGATCTTGTTTTTGCCCGAAAGCTTGCCGTTGGCGATACAGTTCTTAAACGCAACGCTACATCCTGCAAAATCGACCTGACCGACAAACGCAGACAAAGCCGCCTTATCCGTCTTTTCAAAGTTGACGTAAGAAACGCAGTTATCAAAAGTTACCGATTTTCCTTTGAACTTACCAAACACAACGCCGTTTGAGCCATTGCCCGTGGGGACACCCGCAATAGGAGCCGCTTCGGAACCGAATGTAATATTTTGGAACGTGATCTCCGCGGTGTTATCCAATACCTGAAACAGACCCGCGTCGTTTCCGCTGACGGTGAAATTGGTTACCGAATAACCGTTTCCGTCAAGAATACCCTTCCATTCCTTGATCAGTGCCGCGATACTGCCGCTGACAACGTGACCGCCAAGATCGATATCGGCGGCAAGGATGTAATTTACAGCACCTGTCATTGCCTTGAATTCTTCGGCAGTGCGGATGACCTTATAGGTCACGCCGTACACGGTGACTTCGGTGTCGTTGGCTCCGATGGTGACACGGTCTGCCGCCGACGCACCAACGGTCGGAACAACAAAGAGTGTGAGCACCATGCAGAGAACCAAAATAATGGAACATACTTTTTTCATAGAATTCTCCTCCATGTGTTTATTTTTCCTCGGATACAGCTCGAGGATTCAAAATTATTGTAACATATTTTCAGTATAAAAGCAAGGATTCATAAGCGCAATTATGTCACGAATTGGGTATAATTTGCGTAAAAAGATTGACATTTGATCCCAAAAGGGGTATAATTTAAATAAAGTACTACTTTTTGGGGTTTAGAAAAAAGGCAAAGGGACAGCAAAGGATGTCTGTCCTCTGCTGTCCCTTGCTTTTTTCTGTTGAATCAGGTAAGATCGCTCCACTTAAAGCTGTTGGGGGTTCCCAAGCTTGTGGGATCGGCAATTCCGTTGCCGGAAGTGGTGATCACATCTTCGCCCGAAAGCTCGATCAGTTCGATCACGGGCAGTTCATAAATAGGTTTCATGATAAATTCCTCCTGTAAATTTTATTGTGCGGTTTTGTCAACGCTGCCTGCATAGGAATAGGTTGCGTCGTATTCGGTCATAACGATTGAGCCGTTGACTTTTTTG
>JAFTXB010000150.1 GCA_017461825.1 Clostridia bacterium | reverse complement strand
CGAGGAGCTGCGGGAATACCGTCAAGGTTGAATCTGCCGAGAGTGGTGTTGTAAGCTGCCATCTCGCGCTCGCCCTGAAGAACGTGGATCTCAACAGAGGTCTGTCCGTCAGCCGCGGTGGAATATACCTGGCTCTTCTTTACGGGGATGGTGGTGTTGCGGTCGATGATGCGGTTGAATACGCCGCCCAAGGTCTCGATACCGAGCGACAGAGGTGTGACGTCGAGCAGGAGCAGATCCTTGACCTCGCCGCCAAGCACACCGCCCTGAATTGCCGCGCCGATCGCAACGCATTCGTCGGGGTTGATGCCCTTGAAGGGATCCTTGCCGATGAACTTCTTAACCGCCTCCTGAACGGCGGGAATACGGGTGGAGCCGCCAACGAGCAGAACCTTGTCGATCTGGTTGACGGAAAGACCCGCGTCCGCAAGTGCTTTCTTGGTGGGGATCATGCTTCTCTCAACGAGGTCAGCCGTGATGCGGTCGAACTCGGCTCTGGTGAGCGTTGCCTCAAAGTGCAAGGGTCCCTCTGCGGTTGCGGTGATAAAGGGCAGGTTGATCGAGGTGGTGTTCATGCCGGACAGCTCGATCTTTGCCTTTTCTGCCGCGTCGCGGAGTCTCTGGAGAACCATCTTATCCTTGCGGAGGTCGAGTCCGTGCTCTCTCTGGAACTGATCTGCCATCCAATCGATAACGCGCTGGTCGAAGTCGTCACCGCCGAGACGGGTGTCGCCGTTGGTTGCGAGAACCTCAAAAACGCCGTCCGAGATCTCGAGGATCGATACGTCAAACGTACCGCCGCCGAGGTCGAAAACCATGACCTTTTGGTTTGCTTCTTTATCCATGCCGTAAGCGAGTGCCGCTGCGGTGGGCTCGTTGATGATACGCAAAACCTCAAGGCCTGCGATCTTGCCCGCGTCCTTGGTTGCCTGACGCTGGGAGTCCGAGAAGTACGCGGGAACGGTGATGACCGCCTGCGTCACGCTTGTGCCGAGGTAGCTCTCCGCGTCTGCCTTCAGCTTTTGCAAAACCATTGCCGAGATCTCCTGAGGCGTATAAGCCTTGCCGTCAACGGTCTTCTTATAGCCCGTACCCATCTCACGCTTGATCGAAATGATGGTGCGGTCGGGGTTGGTGATCGCCTGTCTCTTTGCGACCTGTCCTACCATTCTCTCGCCGGTCTTAGAAAACGCGACGACAGAAGGTGTGGTTCTTGCTCCCTCGGGATTGGGGATAACGATGGGCTCGGAGCCCTCGAAAACGGCTACGCACGAGTTTGTGGTGCCAAGGTCAATACCAATGATTTTTCCCATGATTGAATTCCTCCAATAATATATAAAAGATAATTGTTTACGGTTTTGTTGCGGTCAGGATCAGTTTGCGACCTTGACCATAGCGTAACGGATGACTTTTTCTCCCTTGATGTATCCCTTTTGGAACACCTCAACGATCTCCCCCTCGCCCAATGTCTCGTCCTCGACGTGCATTACGGCATTGTGCAGGTTGGGATCAAAGATCTTTGTCTCGATCTCCGAAACGCCCATTTTATTCATGGCGTCAAGAAACGCCTTTTCGGTCAGCTCCAGTCCCTTTTTGACCGCCTCAAAGTTATCGGACTTTCCCGCTCTGTCAAGATTGTCGAGAATGGGCAGGAGATTTGCAATGCAATCGGCGTACGCGTCGGCGTAAACGCCCTCTTTTTCCTTTACGCTTCTCTTGCGGAAGTTGTCGTACTCCGCCATCATGCGCAGGTATTTATCCTCACAAGCCTTTTGTGCCTCAACCGCTTCGTCCAGCTTTTTCTGCATAGCGGCAAGCTCTGCCTCGGCTTTTTTTGCCTTCTTTTTTTCCGCTTTATCGGCTTTTGCGTCCGCAACCGTTTCCTCGGTCTCTTCAGCCGCCGTTGTTTTCATTTCCTCCATTGTGATCTCCTCCGTTTAACTGTTTGTTTGCGTGTATGATATCGGCAATGTTTCCGCTGAGCCCCTCCAGGGTGGCAAGCACCTTGGCGTAATCCATGCGGCGGGGGCCGAGAATACCGATCGCGCCCACGGTCTTTCCGTTTTGCACGATGGGTTTGAATACCAATGCCGAATTGTTCATGACCTTGACTTCGCTCTCCGAGCCGATGAGCACGTTAATGCCCTCGTTTTCCGAGCGTGAGACCAGATCGAGAATATCGTCCTTTTTCTCGAGCGTGCCAAGCAACTCCTGAAGCTGTCCGACATCGCTGTACTCGGGATACTGCAACAGTCGGTCGATACCGCTGACACGCATCTCTCCCTCGTCGAGCTCGCTGAGCAGTCCGTAAACGATTTTAATGACCGTTCCGACAGCCGACGCGTCGGCACCCATTTGCGCCTCGGTCTCCATGATGATGGGAAGTGTGATCTCATCGGCGGTGAGCCCTGTCAAATGCTCATTCAGTGCCGTTGCAAGCCTTGCCACGGTCGCCTGCGTTACCGCGCGCTCAACGCGGACATGCTTGCTTTTGACAGCCCCCGTTGAAGTGACCGCTACGAGAATAAAGTGATCGGGCTCGAGATAAATGGTTTCAAACTTGCTGATACTGACCGACCGCACACGGGGCTTGATGGCGATTCCCGTGTAATTGGTAAGATTGGAAGCCAAGTGCGACGCGGCAAGCAGGATCTGATCGAGCTCTCCAATTTTGGCTTTGAGCAGGTTATTGATCTGCGCGATCTCGCCCGTGGTCATAGCGTAGCGCTCGATCAGCGTATCGACGTAAAAGCGGTAGCCAAGCTCGCTGGGCACACGCCCTGCCGAAGCATGGGGCTGTTCGAGATATCCCATTTCCTCGAGCTCCGCCATCTCATTGCGGATGGTAGCAGACGAGCAACCGAGCTGCTGATTTTGCAGGATATATTTGGAACCAACCGGTTCGCCGCCCTCGATATGCGCGTTGACGATCGCTTTTAATATCTGCTTTTTTCGTTCGCTCAATCCGCGTTTTTCCAAATTCATTCCAAATTTTCTCCTTTCCGCTGTTTTTTCGTCTTGTTTTAGCACTCTTTTTGTTGGAGTGCTAATTCATGCTTTAAGTTTACCACTTTTTCGCCTGTTTGTCAAGTGTTTTCTTTGATTTTTTGTGAATTTTTTGTTAAAGCTGAAAATAGAGTGCTAAAAATTAAAATATCTATCAAAAAAAGAGGAGAAGCCTTTTGTGAAGCTTCTCCCAAACAAATTATTTTGCTTTTAAGTCACAAGTAACCATGACAGGGGCGTGGTCGGACGGCACCTTACGGTCTCCACCGATCTTTGTATTATCGACGGCGTAGTCATAGACCGTAAAATCGCCCTTGGAGAACAGCACAAAGTCGATTGTGATCTCTTTAAAGGTATTTTCATCCATTGTGACGTAAGCGACCTTGGAGGCCGTTTCGACATCAGTATCGGCTACAAGCTGTTTTAATTCCTCGGAAGTGAACTCGCAATTGAGGTCGCCCGTGAGGAAGAAAGGAACCTTGACATTCTCTTCGATCCAACTTGCAAGACCCGTGAACTGCTTTTTTCTGACCTCGACCTTTACCGCCTCGGAGCCGTGCTCGGGGTGCAAATTGATGTGCATGAAGCGTGCACCGTCGCTCTTGCGTTCGAGAAGTGCATACGTAAAGATGCGGATATACTCACTGCCCTCATATTTGGAGGCAACATCGGGCGTATCGGACATCCATTTGGTACCCGATTCAAT
>JAFTXB010000149.1 GCA_017461825.1 Clostridia bacterium | reverse complement strand
GTGGTACCCCGCATATTTTGATCTCGTCGCGGTCGACGCCCCCTGCTCGGGCGAGGGAATGTACTGCAAGACCGACCTCGCAATCACCGAGTGGAGCCTTGAAAATGTGAAAATGTGCGCCGCGCGGCAGGCGGAAATTTTGGAAAACGCCGCCAAGACGGTTGCGCCGAACGGATACCTGCTCTATTCCACCTGCACCTATTCGCCGGAGGAAAACGAGGCGACGGTTGCGGCATTCCTTGACCGTCACGGCGATTTTGCGGTCTGTAAGGTGTCGGATGCCGTGATTGCACACACTGCGGATGGCATCGATGTCACAAACGGAAAGCACCCCGAGCTCACACAATGCCGTCGCTTTTATCCGCACGTCTCCCCCGGGGAGGGGCAGTTCGTTGCGCTTCTGCGGCGCGATGCCGATGCGTCGGTCGGTAAAAAGACCGTCAAGGATGCCTTTGTACCGCTCGGTAAGAGCGACCGTGCCGTGGTCGAGGCGTATTGCCTTGAGACGGTCGGGCAACCCTTAAAGGGGCTTGGGCTTTGCGGCTCCAACGCAATTGCTTTTGAGGCACACGAGAGCCTTGGAATCCCACTTCCGCCCTTTGGCGTGGTGGCGGTCGGTGTCGCGTTGGGTGAGGTGAGAAAGGGCAGGATCGTCCCGCACCATCATTTTTTCATGGCGTACGGTGCGGAGTTTTTGAATCAATGTCTGCTCGCGCCCGAGGATGATGCCGTTGCGCGTTACCTTGCCGGTGAGGAGATCGAGGTTCCCGATGCCAAAAACGGATATGCCGCACTTTGCCTGTCGGTTGGGGCTACATATATTTCCCTCGGCGGAGGAAAGGCGGTCAACGGGCGTTTGAAAAACTACTATCCAAAGGGACTTCGGATCAGATAAAGAAAAAATGGAGTGGAAGCTATGAAAATCGTTATAATTGGACTTGGAACGATCGGCAAGACCATCTTAAAAAGCCTGTCGGGCGAGGGGCATACCATCACGATCATCGACGAGGACAAGGATAAGGTCGAGAGCCTGATCGAAAAATACGACGTATACGGCGTGGTCGGAAACGGCGCGTGTCTGGATATTCAGCGCGAGGCAAAGGTGAGAGGGGCAGATCTTGCGATCGTGCTCACGAACAGCGACGAGCTCAATGTGTTTGCCTGCCTTGTTGCGAAAAAGATCGGTGTAAAAAATACCGTTGCGCGTGTCAGAAATCCCGATTACAGAAAACAGATCATGGATATGAAGGACGAGCTTGGTATTTCGCTCATCGTCAATCCCGAACGCGATACCGCAACCGAAATATTCAATCTTATCAACCTGCCTTCCATTGCGCAGATCGAGCATTTTGCCAATGGCAGAGTGCTTTTGGTAGAGATCGTTGCCGAAAAAGGATGCGCTTTGATCGGAGAGAGCCTGATCTCGCTCGGCAAAAAGCTGACGACAAAGGTTTTGATCTGTGCCGTACAGAGAGGGCAGGAGGTCATTATCCCCACAGGTAATTTTACAATTGAGGAAGGCGACCGTATCCATTTGATCTCGGATGCCAAGTCCTTGCGAGATTTTTTGGCGGAGATCAATTTGATCCGCTCACCGCTGAAAAATATCATGATCGTGGGCGGCGGCAAGATTGGCTATTATCTTGCGGATGAGCTTTCCAAAAAGAAATACAAAATCAAGCTGATCGAGCATGACAAAAAACACGCCGAAGAGCTGGCATCGAGCCTACCCCGTGTAACGGTTGTGCACGGAAACGGCGCGCAGCACGACCTGCTCCTGGAGGAGGGGATCGAAGCGATGGATGCCTTTGTGGCGCTCACCGACATTGACGAGGAAAACATGATCGTGTCGATGTTTGCCAATAAAATGAATGTGAGAAAGACCATCACGCAGATCAAAAGTGACGATCTTTACGGTATGCTCGACGAGCTCGGTATCAAAAACAATGTATCCCCCAAGGACATTGTGGCAAACCGCATCATCAGCTATATTCGCGCGATCGCAAATAAGAGGGGAAGTAACGTGCTCACCCTTTACCGCTTGGTAAACAATCAGGTTGAGGCGCTGGAGTTCCTTGCCAAAAAGCAGGAGCGCATTTACGATAAACCGTTGAAAACTTTAAAGATCAAAGAAAACTGTCTCATCGCTTGTATCACCCGACAAAATGAGGTCATTATCCCCAACGGTAATGACTGTATCAAGCTCGGGGATAACGTTATTGTTGTAACGGCACACAAGAATTTCGATGATCTGACAGACATTCTTGAGTAAGGCGGCAGGGTGAGATGAATTATAAAAAACTCGGAAAAATACTCGGCAAAATTATGATACTCGAGGGCATTTTGATGCTGGCACCGCTGGCGGTCTGTTTTGTCTATCGGGAATCCTTCAAGCATATCCTTGCGTTTGCCGTTCCTATTGCCGCGTTGGTACTGATCGGCATCTTGTTGCAGCTTTCAAAGCCTCAAAGAAATACCCTTTATCAAAAAGAGGGTTTTGCGCTTACGGCAATGGTTTGGATCGTCATGGCTCTGTTTGGCGCGATCCCGTTTGTGATCAACGGAGAGATCCCCAATTATGTGGATGCTTGCTTTGAGATCATGTCGGGATTTACCACTACGGGCGCGAGCGTGGTGACGGATATTACAAAGCTTTCGCACTCATCGCTCTTTTGGCGAAGCTTTTCCCACTGGATCGGCGGTATGGGAATTCTCGTTTTCGTGTTGATCTTCATTCCCGAAAGCAACGAGGGTTCGTCCATGCACCTGCTCCGTGCCGAAAGCCCGGGACCGCAGGTTGGTAAGATCGTTTCCAAAATGAAGGTTACAACCAGAATTCTTTATCTCATCTATCTCGGGCTTACCGTGCTGGAGGTCGTTGTTTTGATGCTGGACCGTCCGATTCCGGGATACGAAAATGAGCAGTTTTTCTTTAGCCTTCTTACAGCCTTTGGATGCGCGGGTACGGGCGGCTTCGGTTTTCTCCCGGGCAGCATGGAGATGTTCCATCCCTTCTCTCAGTACGCCATGTCGATCTTCCTTATCCTGTTCGGATGCAATTTCAGCCTCTATTATCTGTTGCTCATAGGCAAGGTCAGACAGGTGCTGAAAAGCGAGGAATTCAGGGCATATTTCCTGATCGTTGGTGCGGCGGTTGCGTTTGTATTTATCAGCCTTGTCGGGCGGTTTGAAGCCTTTCCGCAGACCTACACCACGGAGGAAGCCTTTCGCCATTCTCTGTTTCAGGTGTCTTCCTTGATCACGACCGCGGGATTTACAACCACCGACTATAACGTGTGGCCCATGCTGGCAACCTCCTCGCTCATTGTAGTGATGTTTTTTGGCGCAATGGCAGGCTCTACAGCCGGCGGTATCAAGCTCTCCAGAATCGTGATCGCCGTGAAAGGAACCTATATCAATGTCAGAAAGCTCATCAATCCCCGCTATGTTCCCAAAGCCAAATTTGAGGACAAGGGGTTGGAGGAGAAAACGATCAACGATGTCTTTGCGTTTATCACGTTATATTTCTTCATTTTGATCGCGGTGATCTTTCTGCTTGCCTTTGACCCTGTAAACGGAGAGGTTGTAACGATCGTATCGGATGCGGGCACATATACCGTAAAGCACGGCTTTTTCAGCAACTTTTCGGCAACGCTCGCCTGTATCTCCAACGTCGGCCCCGCGTTTGAGGCGGTCGGACCGTACGCAAGCTATGTGGGATACAGCGTATTTTCAAAAATCATTTTGACCTTAACCATGATGCTCGGTAGACTTGAGATCCTGCCCGTGTTGATCCTTTTCAGCCCAAAGACATGGAAAAAGGTTTGACAGCATTTTGTTTGGGCTGTGACAGCCGAGGAAAAATGTATGACCCCGCGAGAAAGGGGCTCTCATTCACGAGAGCCCCTTTTTGGGTCATTGTTTCGAATATTGATAGTATTCAAGTTCCTTCAGCCCTTGGAAGGGAAGGTGGAGAATTTTGCAGTCTCCGTCCGCTACAAAGGAATAATCAACCGCGCGGCAGGATAGCAGGTAGCGGTTTACGCTTGCGTGCCACGTTCGTACAGTCCTTTGGGTGTAGCATTCAAAATTGGTCGTCCACAACAGATATTTCGGATCTATGCGGTCAACCAAATACAGGGTTCCGCCGCTGTATCCGTGGTGTGTGACCTGTAAAAAGTCACTTTTGAGAAATCTGCTGTAACGCTCGAGCGCGAGGTCTCCTGCCATCTCTGTATCGGCAGGGAACAGAAAAGTTTGCCCTGCGATACGGACACGCGTTACAAGAGATGCCTCATTCAGCCAGCGGATCTTGCCCGGCAAAATATCCTCGTAGGTTTGCAGGATCTCAATTTCCGCTCCCGGGAGTTTTAGCAGCTGACCTGTATGAACCCGAATGATCTCCGCGTTCGGGTATTTTTTTGCGTGCTCATAGAATTTCGTATTCAAAAAGTTGTCATGTTGTTTGAGATTGATGATCGACTCGTCTTTTGCTGGCGTGTTGAAGAAAAAACGCTTGACCTTTACCTTGTCGGCAAACATACGCGAAAAGCCCATAAAGCATGAATAATGGTCGATATGAGAGTGTGTCAGTATCCAGGCGGAGATCACGATCTTTTCATGCTCAAATGGAGAATGCTCGCGCAGATACGCATATAAGCGCTGTGCGTCCTGCAGATATCCACCGTCGTAAATCAGGAAACTGCCGTCCGTCAAACGAAAAACATAGCTCATTCCGTTGGCATCGTTTGAGTTCTGGGCACTGTAATCCAGGGACATGACTGCAAGATGGGGAGTACACATAGGTTCAAAGGCCGGGGCTTCTTTTGGGGGGAGACCGTGAAACAAGGAGGTGCTTTGCGGCTCAAGGATCACGTGTGCGCGGAGCCTTGAAGCGGTAAAATAGGTGTGGAGAAGCCGATCTTCGGAAAGAAACGAGTAGGAGGGATTGTTGCCAAACAACGTATTCGAGTAAGGACGGAGCGTGGGATCGCTTTGCAGTTGCGAAACGTACTCTTTATATTCGAACTCCGTAACACCTTCAAAGATCCAAAGCTCGCCGTCCCCTTCCAGTTTATAATATGTGTATTGATGATCCGAAAAAATCAAGTTTGAGGGGGTCATATCTGTTATCTCCTTGTTTGAAAGTCCATGGTGTAAGATTGCAGTTGATCGCCAAAGCGGTAGGGCAGCGTCAGTATTTCAACCTCTCCGTCCGCAACGTAACAAGCGTCACAGCGATCGATCAGCTTTTGATAAAGTCCATTATGCCAACTGTTGGCAACGCGCAGAGCCTTGGTTGCTTCATTACTGGGCCAGATCAGGCATTTTGGAGATACGTAATCAAAAAAGGCCTGTTGGATATTTGTATATCCGTGGTGCGGAAGTTGCAAAACGTCGCTCTTTAAAGCCTCGCCGTACATCAGTATCATTTTATCGATTGCCTGAAGCTCGGCATCCCCTGTTACCAGAATTTTGTTATCACCAACCTTAACGTGGAACGCCAAAGAGGTCTCGTTGATCCAAGCGGCTCTTCTGGGATAAAGCTCCTCGTGTGTGTAAAGCATTTCAAATTCTACGTTGCAGAAATAAATCTTTTGTCCTGCGTGGGGCTTGATGATCTTTGCCTTGTTGATAAACTTGGAGGCATAACGGCTCATATCGGAGATATTTGCGGTGGCACCTTCTTTGGAGGTCTCATAGCTTGCGGGGACCGTATTGGAAATGAGATATTCGCATGTCACCTTTTTTCCGTATTGCTCAACAAATTGGCGAAAAGCGCCGATGTGATCGTAATGGTCATGTGTCAGGATCCATGCCGCGATCGTGACACCGTCGGTGCGGACATTGTTGTCCACCAAGTAGTTGTAAAGCCCCGAGGAATCGGCTTTGTATCCGCCGTCAACGATCACGTAGCGTCCGTCCTCCAGCGTGAATACCAAAGAAAGACCGCCTGCGTTTGTTACCGTGCAGGATGCCGCGTAATTCAGACTTAATACAGAAAGCTTATTTTCGGTCAATTTTGTATATCCCGTTTCGGGCTTGACATTGGGGATCGCGCTTGTAATGCTGAAGCGCTCGCAAATGATCTTCATGTTTTTGGAGTATGCATCAAACGAAACCATAATTTGCCCATCGCTGTTTTGGTAGGTAACAAAGCGCATATTTTTGATCTCGTTTTGCTGGACCTGCTGATAGTCGGTCTTTTTCAACTGCTCGATATAACTGTCAAACATACTCTGCGATGCGACACGCTTGAGGAGCATAAAGGTAGAATCGTTGCAGTCGATCACTTCGTCTATTTCCATTGTCGGGTGCGGTACGTTTTCCAACCAATTGCCGAAAACAAACTCGCTCTCGATCTCATTTATTTTCAAGATCATATCCTTGTCCGCCGTAACCGACGCGTTCAAGGCGGTCAAAAATTTATTCAATGCTTTTTCATTCAGCTCGTCGGTCGCCCCCAAAATAAACAAACGGTTGTTCTGATAATAAAAGCCGTAGGTTCCGTATCCGTTTTTATCAAGCAAGCTTTGGGTCTCGGGAAAATTTTCATCGCGACCCACAACGATGCAGAAATCGCTCTCTGTGATTTCATCGAAATCCACGATCGGGATCTCAACATTGGTAAATTGTTTGATCTTTTTTTGGATAGAGATCACGCCGTCTCTGAGCTTTTGCGCGCCGTAACAGCGCACCAGCTTAAGGTTGGATCTGCCATCCTTTACAAGGATCACTTCGTCTGTGTCATTTTCCGGAGCGGCTGTTTCGGTCGTTTCGTCGGCTGTTGTTGATGTATTGGTATCGGTGACATCCGAACCGACGTTTTCGTTGTCACAGCCCGCTAAGAGGAACAGCGAGCAAAGTGCGCAAAGAATACAAAAAATGCTTGCTGTACGAAAAAGAAGAGGTCTTTGTTTCATGTTTAACGCTCCTTTTATTAAAATGAATTGTCGGTTGTAAAAGTCAAAAGAATCAATATTAATAACGCTTTTCGGATTTTTACAATCGGCTATTAAAATGAAGGAAAGGGGAGAGCAGGATATCACGTTTTTGGGTGTAACATCCGTGTCTCTCCCCCTCAAGGGTTCAATCTCTGTCAAAAAGTTTCAAAAGGGATAGCCGGTTATTTTTGGAGATAGTTCCAAAACATTTCCAAGCTTACTTCAATCGTGTCTTTTAAGGGGTCAAGCTTCGAATAGATACCGTCATCTTTGTTTGCAATATAGGTATTGCTGGAAGGATAGAGAAGATATCTGGGGGTGTTTTTTGCTTCGCCGAGAACGTAAGAATAGATCTGTCCCATCTTAATTTCCAAATGCTCGTAGATAAAGTCGAACATATCCGCTTCCTTCTGGTTGTCGCTGTAGCGCAGGCGGTAGGTGCTCTCATACATTGCCTGATAAACAGTGGAATGAGAATGATACGCCAAACACTCCAGCACTGCGGTGATCATCTGCGGATCCTTTACGTTGGAGGTGATGGTAAGACCTGTGTATTCGTCATGCGCGGTGATCGAATAATCCGCTTGGTTTTCGTCCCACTTCGGAATCGGCAAAAGCGAATATTTGATCTCTTTTGCAAAGAAGTCATTGGATTGGATCGCGCGGTCGATCGTAAAGATCGATTGACCGTTGACGAATTTGGTGTATCCTCCCGAGGAAGATACGGCTGAGTTTTCGTAATACAGATCGCGCAACGCGGTGATGATATTGAAGTTATGCTCACTGTTTACGTTAACGGTGGGGATCAAAGAGCCTTCTCCCTTATCCAGAATCGTCAATCCCATACCGGAAAGAAATCCGTCAATATTATAGGAGTTGGGATTTACGGAATAACCATAGGTTCCGGTCTCATCGCCGTTGGAGGCTTTTGCGATCAACTCCAAAAACTTTGCATAAGTCCATTCGCCGTTGTAAACCAGATCGTAAAGATCGTATTCGTAAAGATACTGTTCAGCGAGATCGTTGTTTACAAACACGACTTCCATCATTTCAATTAAGGATGTGCAAGCGTCGCCAAGCAAATAGTAGTATTTTCCGTCCAGCTTCTGTTCTTCAACAAAGTTAGAGTTCCAGTAGCTTTTGGCGGTGTTGACATAGCTATCTTCAATGGAACCAAGCTCAATGTACAAGCCTTCAAGGATATAGGCAGATGTATAATACATGGGGTTGGCAACAATGTGGTACATATCTTGCTCGGAGCCACTGTTAACAGATGTTCTCACTGCTGTTGCAAAAGCTCCGGTGCTGGTGGGGGAATACGCAACTGTTTTGAATTCAAATTCAATGTTGAGATCACTCATTACAGCATCGTTTCTGTTGTACACTGCTTGGGAAACAGTGCCGCCTTCAACGCCGCTTTCGGAAAAGAATTCACCTTTGGTGGATTCACGTTGCAAAAAGCGAACGGTGGCAAGCTTATAGTCAAGCTCTGAAAGGTCCGTGTCGGGGGTCCACTCGTCGGGTCCAAGCTCTTCGGTGGGCTGACCGTCTGTTTCGGTTTCATCGGTGTCAACGGGGGTCGGATTTTTGTCCTTCGTGCAAGCTGCAAAGGTGGTTACTGCGATTGAAAGGATCAAAAGCAGTATCAATGTTCTTGCAAGTAAGGAACCCTTAAAAGAAGTTTTTTTCATAAACTCGTTCCTTTCCTGATTTTTTGTGGTAGTTTTTTGCGGTAACTCCACGCAACATTATTTTATCAAAAAAAACTGCTCTTTTCAATGACTTATTCCACCTATTTTTATCAAAAAACTGCACTTTTCATACTTTTGTTTGCGCTTTATCACTGTATAATATGGCTTTTTCTGTATTGCAAGGGCGTTTTTCCGGTTCTGCTTCGAAAGAATCTGTAAAAATAGGATTCGCTTTCCCAACCGCAGTTTTTTGCAATCTCGGAGATCGGCATCCCGCTTAGTTTCAAAAGCTCCTTTGCGCGATTCAGCTTTACCGCCAGAACAAACTCATTGATGGTCATATACGTATAGCTTTTAAAATCGTGCTGAAGCTTATTATAGGAAACAAAAAAGCGTTCCGTCAGCTCCTGCGAGCTGCAAGGCGTGTCAAGATGCTGAAAGATGTAATCGATCACATCCAAAATGTACGATTCGGTTTTCTTTACTGTTTCGGCTCTGTCCTGCCGCGAAAATAAAATGTTTAGCAGGATCTCCAGTATCTTTTGTCTGTTAAAAGAATCTGTCAGCAAATTGCAGGTTTGGATCAGCTGCGACACGGTGTCATAGTCCTCGGAGAGATTAAAGATACGGGAAGCGTTTCCCATCAAAAGCTGATCCAGCGAAAAGGGAAGCTGCAGGGTATCGGTAATGTCCGTTCCGAAATAAAAGACCATGCGGTAATATTTCCCGCTATATTCCAGAGCGTTTGTAAAATGGGGGATAAAGGGTGCTGTCAGCATGGCGCAGGGGTAATCGGTTATGATCTTTTTTCCGCAAATGATGGATTCTGTTTTCAACGGCTGTGTCAAAAGGTACAGCTCATAGTGCGGGTGTACGTGAAAGGCGGTGCGGTCTCCGTAGGATCTCAAACGGGTATAATCCAAGCGGAGTCCCTGCCCGTAATTCAAATAGGATCGCATAGTGCCTCCTTATTTTGTTTTGTGGTCGAGTGCCTTCATGTGGATATTGCGCTTTTTTGCGTATTGCAAGGGTGTCATTCCAACCGCTTTTTTAAATGCGGAATAAAAGTGAAGGCTGTTTCCAAAGCCAACAGCCTCGGCAATTTCGCGAACGGTGTCGTAGGTGCCGTAATAGATATGAAGGATCGCGCGGTTGATGCGGATATCGAGCAGAAACTGATGCAGGGAGGTGCCCGTGTGTGTTTTAAAATCCTTGCTCAGCTTGGAGCGGCTGACAAAAAACTGCTCGGCTAACGAATCCAGCGTCAGCGGCTCGGCGTAGTGCTCGCACATATATTCCAATAGCCTACAAATATAAGGGCTCTGCTCGTAAAAGCGCGTCACCTTGCATTCGTCCGAGTACTCTAAAAGGGTGTTGAGGATCAGTAAAAAGACCAGCTTTTTCTCGGTCTCGGTCATTTGGAGAGGATCGTACGGTTCCAAAATGGTGCGGATCTTTTGTTCCATCTCGGAAGAGAACTCAAAAATAATGGCGGTGTGTTGATGAAAGCCGTCGGTAAAGGCTTTAAATCCGCCCGCATAATCCCGAACCATGTCTTTCCCAAAATAGTAAACGTAGCGTTCAAACATTCCCTTCGCGGGGAAATATGTTTTATGTAGATTGTAGGGCGCGATGAGGATAAAAAACGGCGGCTTAACTGTATGCTTGCTTTGATTGACAAAGAGCTCCGTGGGGGTTTGATCCAGAATCAGCAAAGCCTCGTAGTGCGGATGCAGATGCATGGCGGGCATATTTCCGGGAAAGGCGGAGCGGTAGTAAAGATGAAAGTCCGAGCCGTAATCTTCAAAAAAAGCCATGTATCTTCCTCCTGTTCAAAAATACGTTTTCTAAGCGCGAAAAATAATGTCTTTATCTCATTATAGCATATGCCACCTCCAAAATCAATACTTTTTTGACATTTATTATAAAAACAAAGCGTTTTTTAGAGCTTCTTAAAAATAAAAAAGAGTGCGCTTGGACGAAATCGAAGTTTTTGAATACTATATTTGCGTTTTTTTGAAGTTGAAAAACTTGAAAATGTGTGTTATACTGTATTTGCGGTAGCTTCCTCCGAAAAAATAAAAAACGAAAGGACAGAAAGCAAAATGAAAAAGAAAATTTTGAGCCTCATCCTCACCGTTGCAATGCTTGTTGCAATGGTACCCATGTTTGCGGTAAGCGCAGTTGCTGACAATGCAACGGGCAAGACCGTAACGGTTAACACCCCCGCAGAGATTTACGCATTCCTTGCTTCTGCCGATAACGCAGAAGGAAACACCATGAAGCTTGGTGCCGATCTCCACTATGAAAATGAAGCGATCAAGCCCGAAGCAGTTGTTGAGGGCTACTGGGCAATCGGTCCCGACGGCAAGACGACCGCCGCAACCAGACTGAAGGCAAACGTTGACGGAAACGGCCACACCGTGTTTGTTCCCGGCGGCAAGTACCAGTACGGCGCGATCCTTTGCTACATCGGTGCCGCATCCAAGTACACCTTCAAAAATCTCACCGTCAAGATGGCTTCTGCTGATGCAGTTGCTACGCATGACGAAATGATCTCTCTGTTCGGTGAGCACAACTCTTTGGTTGCTGCAGAGCTGACCTTTGAGAACTGCAACTTCGACGTGAAGTATGAAATTTTGAAGGCGGGTAAGAACTCTGCCGCAGCAGTGCTTCTTTCCAGACACCGCTCCACAAAGCCCTCCACGATCAACGTTACCAACTGCACCTTTAAGATGGACGCAAAGGTTCAAAACGGAGCTCACGGCGCGCTTTTGGGCCGCAGATGGAACGCAGTTCCGCTGATGGGCATGGTTACCTTTAACATCAACGGATGCACCTTTGATGTCAAGTACGATACCTCCGCTGCTTTGGCTCCCGAGGCAGAGGGCTACAACCTCGTTTGTGCCGCTGTTTTGGGCAACTATGACAGTGACGGAAGTCCCAACGTATCCAAGATCGTTGCAACCGGAACAAACACCGTTCTCAACAATCTGCCCGTAACCAACCAGCCCGACATCACGCTCAATGCACCTGAGGAGACCACAACTCCCGAGGAGACCACTACCGAGCCCGAGACCACAACTGCTGAGGAAACGACTGTAGCCGATACCACAACGGCAGAGGAGACCACCGCTGAGAAGACCGAGACCACCACAACCGCTCCTGACGGTAAAGAGGGCGGATGCGGATCTGTAGTTGGCAGTGTAGCAATCGTAGTGGTTGCTGCAGCGGCAGCATTTGTTTGCAAAAAGAAAGAGGACTGATTTTATTCTTTCTAAAAGAAAGTGGTAGTTTTTTCTGCAAGACCGTAACGATATAGTTTACGGTCTTGCATAGTATCAATTTTGCGAAAGACCCATTTCACGCCGTTTGGCGCGGCGAAAATACCTTGACCGAATGGCGTGAGATGGCTGTTCGGTCAAGAGTAATTTGTTTTGTTATAACAAAAAAACAAAAAACGATTGAAAGGACAAAAAGCAAAATGAAAAAAAGAATTTTAAGCATT
>JAFTXB010000148.1 GCA_017461825.1 Clostridia bacterium | reverse complement strand
GTCGCCGTTTGTGACGATGGTCTTGTTTCCAAGCACGCGGACGGGATAGTAGATGATGAGATGAGGATCGATCATCTTGGATTCGTCGAATGCCTTGGTGCGCATCGCGTCACCCTCGGCAACAAACACGCGGTTGCGGCTGTTTTCGCTTCTGCCCATAATAAAATATGCAGTTCCAGCCTTTTTCCCGTCGGCACTCTTGCCGATGATAATTCCTCTGCCGTGATATGCAAGAGAATTGAGTTCATTTGCAATCGTTGATACCTTCATGATTACTCTCCTTTTATGTACACTTTATTGTTTTCTACTGTAATTCTGCCCTCACAGAAAAGCTTGACAGCCTCTGGCAGGATCTTCCATTCTGCCTCAACCATGATTCGTTTCTGCAAGGTCTCGGGGGTATCGTCCTGCTTGACCTCTACGGCTTTTTGCAAAACGATGGGGCCTGCATCGCACTCGGGGGTGACGATGTGAACGGTTGCGCCGGAGACGCGAACGCCCTTTTCCAATGCTGCCTCATGAACGTGCAAGCCGTAAAAGCCCTTTCCGCAAAATGACGGAATGAGGGCGGGATGGACGTTTAAGATGCGGTTTGGAAATCTTTCGTAAACCTGCTCGTCGATAATGGTGAGAAAGCCCGCCAAAACGACGAGGTCTGTGCCCTCTTCTTCCATTGTGTCGGCAAGGGCTTTGGAATACTTTGCAATGCTGTCGTATTCCTTGCGCGGAAGAACGATTGATTTTATATCGTTTTGCTTTGCGCGTTCCAATGCGTAAACATCGGGCTTTGAGGCAATGACAAGAGAAATCTTGCCGTTTCCAAGCTCTCCGCGCTTTTCGGCATCGATCAAAGCCTGCAAATTGGTTCCGCCGCCCGAAACCAGCACGGCGATTTTCGTTTGCTTCGTATTCATCAGCAGAATACCACCCCGTCGTCGCCCTTGATGATCTCACCGATCACGTAAGCATCCTCTCCGTTTGCCTTGAGGATCTCCAGTGCGGTCTCGACCTCGTTTGCGGGTACGATAACACTCATACCAACACCCATGTTGTAGGTATTATACATATCTCTTTCAGGAATATTACCGACCTTTGCGATCAGATCAAAGATAGGCAGGACCTTAACGGCAGACTTGGTGATCTTTGCAGTTAATCCCTTCGGAATCGCTCTCGGGATATTTTCATAAAATCCGCCGCCCGTGATGTGGCTGATTCCCTTTACGTCAACTTGTCGGAGAAGTTCGAGAACGCTCTTGACGTAAATTTTGGTAGGAGTGAGAAGTGTTTCGGCGATCGTCTTGCCGTCAAGCTCCTCGCGCGCTTCATAAAGCATGGGATTGTTGTTATCGATATCAAACACCTTGCGGATGAGCGAAAAGCCGTTGGAATGAATGCCGCTGGAGGCAAGTGCGATCACAACGTCACCCTCTGCCATTCTTGTGTTATCAAGGATCTTCTTTTTATCCACAACACCGACAGCAAAGCCTGCAAGGTCATAGTCCTCAACCGGCATCATACCGGGGTGTTCCGCGGTCTCACCGCCGATGAGTGCCGCACCGGACTGAACACAGCCTTCGGCAACGCCCGAGACGATCGCAGCGATCTTTTCGGGGATGTTTTTGCCGCAAGCAATATAGTCAAGGAAGAACAGCGGCTTTGCACCGCAGCAAATAATATCGTTGACACACATTGCAACCGCGTCGATGCCGATGGTGTCGTGCTTATCCATAAGAATCGCCATTTTTACTTTTGTACCGCAGCCGTCGGTACCGGAAACCAAAACCGGCTCCTCTATGCCCGCAAGGTTGAGACCAAAGCAACCGCCAAAGCCCCCTACGTCGTCAAGACACCCCTCGTTTTTCGTACGGGCAATATGCTTTTTCATCAATTCAACGGCCTTGTAGCCCGCGGTTATATCTACGCCTGCCGCAGCGTAGCTCTCGGATTTGGAATTGTTATGCATTTTTGTTAGTCTCCCTTCAAATAATCATTCTTTTCCGGTCCAGCAGTAGGTACACAGCTTACACGGTTCAAGCCCGATGGCTTTGATGATCCCCTCAAGTGATTGAAATTCGAGAGAGGAAAAATGGAATTTGTCACAAATAGTTTGGCGAAGCTTTTTTCCGCGCTCGGTGGAAGAATCGCTGTACTCCTCGATATATGCAAAGCCTGCTTCCCCCTCAAGCTCCATAATGGTTCTTCGCGCAATCAGCTCCATATCGTTTGTAGCACGTGAAAAATTGAGGTATTTACATCCGTACATGATCGGGGGACAAGCAGAGCGCATATGCACCGACTTGGCTCCGTTTGAGTAAAGAAAATCGACAGTTTCCTTTAGTTGCGTACCGCGTACGATTGAATCATCTACAAACAAGAGATTTTTTCCCTCTATCAGATCGTGAACAGGGATCTGCTTCATCTTGGCAACCTTGTTGCGCTCGGACTGCTTTTGCGGTGTAAAGCTACGCGACCATGTGGGTGTATATTTGATATAAGGCCTTGCAAAGGGAGCGTGACTGCGGTTTGCGTATCCGATAGCATGCGGAGTACCCGAATCAGGCACACCTCCAACATAGTCAAGCTCCTGCGCTTTTCCTTCATCGGCATCATGCTGTGCCATGATCTCACCGTTACGATAGCGCATAGTCTCAACGTTTACGCCTTCATAGGTTGAAGTAGGATACCCGTAGTATGACCACAGAAAAGCGCACATCCGCATTTCTTTGCCCGGAGCGGAAAGTTGCTTGATGCCGTTCCCTGTGATCTCTACGATCTCTCCCGGGCCCAACTCCTTTTCCAACGTATATCCCAACTTTTGAAAAGCAAAAGATTCAAAAGAAACACAATAATCGTCATCGCGCCTGCCGACAAGAACCGGGATCCTTCCCAAACGGTCGCGTGCGGCAATCAGTGCGCCGCCATCCTTCAGAATCAAAATATTTGCTGTTCCCTCGATTGATTCCTGTGCAAAACGGATCCCCTCAACAAAGCTATCCTTTTGGCTCATAAGCGCCGAAATGATTTCATTTGCATTGATACGCCCACCCGTCATAGAGTTGAAATGTCCGCCGTTACATTTGAAATACTGCTCTATCAGCTTGTCCGCATTGTTGATCACGCCAACCGTACAGATGGCATATGCACCGAACTTGGATCGCATCAAAAGCGGCTGCGGATCCGAATCACTGATGCAACCGATGGCACTGTTGCCCTGCATCTCCTCAAAAATATGCTCAAACTTCGTGCGAAAGGGTGAATTTTGAATATTATGAATATCCCGTTGCAATCCAATCTTTTCGTTATATGCCGCCATACCGCCGCGGCTGGTTCCAAGATGCGAGTGATAATCGGTTCCAAAAAAGACGTCTGCGATCGCATCTTGCTTGCAAACAGCTCCAAAAAAGCCTCCCATAAATCCTCCGGGTAATATATTATCAAAGATTCTAAAATACACACAAAGGGGCGATCCGTAATCGGATCACTCCTTTGCCGTGCGTTTGCATTATTGCACTCGGGCGATCAAGCAAAGAAAAGCTCCGAGAGTGTCATGGGATCAATATATTCACCGTTTTTATAAACGCGCATATTTCCCGAAGCGATCTCATCGATCAGCATGACCTTACCGTCGGCGTCGTAGCCGAATTCAAACTTGATATCATAGAGTACCATACCCTTTTCCTTAAGATCGTCCGCAACGATCTGCGTGATCTTCTGTGTCATAAGCTTAATATCGTCGTACTGTTCGGCAGTCATAACACCGAGATCGATAAGACCGTCCTTTGTTACAAGCGGATCTCCCTTTGCGTCGTTTTTAAAGGTAGTCTCCACATATGCGGGCAGATCTGCGCCTTCTTCGATATAGTCGGAATAACGGCGATAGAAGCTCCCCACTGCTTTGTGTCGGCAAATAACCTCAAGTCCCTTTCCGAAGGGCTTTGCGGGAAGAACCTCCATAGTTGTATTCTTCAGGTCTGCGCTGATATAATGCGTTTTGATACCTGCGGCATTGACCTTTTCAAAGAAATAGATAGACATACGCAGATTAACATCTCCCACACCCTCGATAGTGAGTCCGACGGAGTTTTCACCTGGATCAAACACACCGTCCTTGCCGGTGCAGTCGTCTTTGAACTTTAAAAGATAGTTGCCGTTGTCAAGTGCGAACACGTTCTTGGTCTTACCCGTATAAACAAGTTTGTTACTCATGATTTTATATCTCCTTAAAAAAGTTTAACAAAATTAATGGTTGAAGCGTGCTTCGATATCATCGTTTTTAGCAAGCACCTTTTCCTTGCCTGCCAATCTTGCGTTGTCAAGCTTTTTTGCTAAGCTCGAATCCTCAATGGCAAGCATTTGGATCGAAAGCAAGGCGGCATTGACAGCGCCGTCTATGGCGACGGTTGCCACCGGTATACCGCCGGGCATCTGCACCGTAGACAGCAAAGCGTCAATGCCGTCAAGATATTTGGATTTTACGGGGATACCGATAACGGGAAGTGTGGTGTTTGCGGCAATTGCGCCCGCAAGATGTGCCGCCATGCCTGCTGCGGCAATAATGGCACCAAAACCGTTTTCACGTGCCGACGTAGAAAACGCTCTCGCCTCCTCGGGGGTTCTGTGCGCGGAAAAGACGTGTACCTCGTAAGGTACACCGTATTCCGCAAGTGTAGAAATGGCTTTTTCTACCACAGGCAGATCACTGTCGCTTCCCATGATCACAGCAATTTTTTTCATGTTCAAGGTCCGATCCTTTCTTGGTTTGTTCGTCAAACAAAATCAGGGCAGAACTATCCTATATCAAAAGATAGAACTGCCCAGACGGTCGACGGTGATTATTTTCTGCTCCCCTGTGGTATTCCACGTTCCGTCAGTTGCAGAAAACCTTTTACTTTTATATTATACACTTTTTTATTCCTGTTGTCAATCCTATAAAGCAACAATTTTCGCTAATACCAAAAACATTTTTATCGTGATTTTGCAAAAAAGATCAATTCGCAACCGTTTTCCAACCATCTTTTGTCATAACACAAAGTGCCTTGACACCTGCCGCGCGCGCATATTCCATTGCCTCCGAAAAGCCGTAAAGAAGATTCGTTTTATCGTGCGCATCCGATGAAATCGTCACTCTTCCGCCATGCTCGGCAATGAAGCGTAAAAACGGAGCGGCGGGATAGGGGGTGGAGCAATATCCGCGCGAAATTGCCCCTGTGTTTATCTCGAATACAACATCCTTTTTGAGAAGATATTCCAGTGCCTCAAAAGCAGGGACTCGATATCGCGGATCTGTTTCATCAAAAAGCGTACCGTCTGCATTGAATTTGGAAATCAGATCAAAATGTCCAATCATATCACACCCTGTTTTTTCAACGACATCTGCAAGCGTCTCATAATAATGCTGCAAAAGGCGATAAATATTGCCGCCGTAATAAGCATTTGCCGCGCGAAGAAGCTCTTCTCTACTCAGATCAACGGCAAACCAAGAACCGTTGGCGGGTAAATAATGAACCGAGCCGATCAAATAATCATACCCCACTGCGGGGTCATCGGCGTAATAATCCTGCTCAAGCCCCAAAAGGATGTTGAGCCGGTCTGCGTATTCTTTTTTTAATCGAGTGATCTCATTTTTATATTGTACAGTCTGTTGTCGTGTCATGCAGCAGTCGAGATCAAAATGCACATAGGAATGACCCGAAAAGCCCAAGGTCTCCATTTTTTCGCTGATTGCCGCCAACACGATCTCCTCGGGAGTATTATTGCCGTCACATAAATTGGTATGCGTATGCAGGTTGCATTTTGGAATATTTTTAAAAGCGTTGTATTCCATTTAAGCCAAGCCTTTCTCGATCATGGCGCGAACACGAGCGCTGAGCTCATCCTGTTCCATTCCCGCAACCGTTTCTCGGTCGATCACACCGAGGATCTTCAATTCCACCTTGGTGGAGCGGAAAGGCACATTTTTGCTGATTGCCTCGGTCCCTTTTGTTACCATCACCACCACCGGTGCATCGGCACGCTTGGCAAGCACGAAAGCACCGGGGCGAAAGCGTAAAAGCTCGCAGGTCTTGCTGCGGGTACCCTCGGGATATATTCCGATATCGACTCCTGCGGTCTTCATCATTTCGGCTGCCTGCTTTAAGGTGCGCATAGCGCGCATACCGTTGCCGCGATCGATGGCAAGAAAACCGGCGTGATGAATAAAGTTACCGACGATAGGAATCTTGAAATTTGCCTCTTTGGAAATATACGCCAGCCGACGTCCCTTGAGGACGGCAAGAACGGTCATTGGGTCAAAATCGGATCGGTGGTTACTGACGATGATACAAGGCTCATTTGGCAAAAGCTCGGTTCCGCTCAGCTTGATACGGATGCGGAACAGGCGCATCAGCCAATCCATGGTAATTTGGATCATAAATGCGCAAAAAGGCTTTGGTTCTACTACCTTTTTCTTTTTTGAAAGAAAAAGAGACATAATGAAAAGCACCAGAATATAGAAAACGATCACACTTACAAAAGCACCGAGAAGAACAGGCAAAAGCCACCACAGGCTAAGTGTTGGAACGGCTATATAAATAACCGCCGTTGCAATGATCGCGATTACCAAAAAAACATAATTCAGCATAAATAAATATCCTCCGCTAAAAACCGATCAAGGCGCTATAATCAAACAAGTTTATTGTATCACAAATTTGCTTAAAAGTCAAGAGATGTTTCATTTTTGCTCATTTTATTCACCTAATTTGGCAAATTGTCTATTTTGGTAAAACATCTTGACAAAAAAATTTTTTATGATATGATAAATAAGGATACTATCTGCTTGGAAAGGAATTGCAAAAATGGATATTGCAGCTGTACTGAACGGGAAACACGACTGTGCCTGTCAAAAAGACCATCCCTGCGACATTCGGTATGTGGAGCTTTGCAAAAGCGTCTTGGAGAAGCTCCCCGAGATCTGTGCCGATTTTTCCCATATTCTTTTGGTTGCGGACGGAAACACCTACCCGCTTTGCGGCGCACGTGTTGAAGAAATATTAAAAGCAAAGATCACGTCAAAAATGATCTTCGGCAAAGAAATTGTTGTCCCCAACGAAACGGCTATCGCATCGATCGAGCAAAAATTAAATACCGAAACGGATTTTATCATTGGTGTTGGGTCGGGAGTGATCAATGACCTTTGCAAACACGTCTCATTCAAGCACGGGCTTCGGTACGCGATCGTTGCGACAGCCCCTTCAATGGACGGTTATGCATCGGTTGGAGCCGCACTGATTTTAAACGAAATGAAGGTAACGCTCAACGCACGTGTTCCATACGCAATCGTTGCCGAGGATGATGTGCTTTGTACCGCCCCTACAGATATGCTTCAATCCGGTTACGGCGACATCATTGGAAAATATTCCTGCCTCAATGACTGGAAGCTCGCTCACTTGTTGCGCAACGAGTATTTTTGTGACTTTGTTTATGATACGGTCATGCAAACTGTTAAGAATACCGAAAGCACCGCAAAAGCCATTCTCGAACGCACTCCCGGTGCAAGTCGCAATTTGATGGAAGGGTTGGTGCTCGTGGGCATTATGATGAGCTATGTCGGAAACTCCCGCCCGGCTTCGGGCAGTGAGCACCATCTCTCTCATTTCTTTGAAATAACGGGGTTGTTGAATCATTCGCCATATTATTTGCATGGGATAGATGTTCTTTATGCCGCAGCTGTGACCGCACAGTTGCGTGAAAAAATTCTTATGAATGCCCCGCCCTTTGAGGCAAAGATCGATACAGCCGAGGTCCGTAACAGCGAGATTCGAAAAGTTTACAGCTCTGCCGCTGACGGTGTGATCGCTTTGCAGGAAAAGGTTGGCTTTTACGCAGAGCTTGATACAAGTGTTTTTGAAGCACATTGGAATGAGATCTGTGAGATTTTGACGGAAGCTCCCGATTATCGCACCATGCTGACCTATGTGAATGCGATTGGTTTGGATATCCTGACGTTTGAAGCCTTTTACGGCAAGAAAGTAATTAAAGACGCAATTCTTTACGCAAAAGATCTGAAAGATCGCTATACAGTACTTTGGCTCGCATATGCACTTGGCATCAGCGAATTTCAAGCATAAATTTGGAGGAGACATTATGAATTTTGAGAATCCGGATATTTCAATTTTAAAAAATAAAAAACTGTATATTTTTGACATGGACGGCACGATCTATCTTGGGAATCAAGTGTTTCCTTATGCCATCCGCTTTATTAAAAATCTACGTAAAAATGGCAAGCGCGTCTTGTTTTTTACCAACAATGCATCGCACTCTCCTGAATTTTATCTGAAAAAGCTGACACGACTTGGCTTTGAACCGACAATGGATGAGATTATGACCTCCGGCGATGTTACTGCCGAATTTTTGCTCCGTCACCGCGCCGACAAAAGCGTTTATCTTGTCGGCACCGATGATTTGGTTAATAATTTCCGTGAAAGAGGAATTAATTTGATTGACGGAAAAAGTGAATCCGCAGACATCGTTATTACAAGCTTTGACACCTCTTTGACCTATGAAAAGCTTGATAACGCATGCCGATTGGTTCGCAACGGTGCTGAATATCTGTCCACGCACCCCGATTTCAATTGCCCGACCGAAACAGGATTTATTCCCGACAGCGGTGCGATTGCCGCATTTGTGACAGCGTCAACCGGAAAGATCCCAACCTATTTCGGCAAGCCTTACCGCGAAACGGTGGAAATGATTTGTGAAGCTACGGGATGCACAAAAAGCGAAATGTGTATCTTTGGTGACCGTCTTTATACCGACATCGCGATCGGTCGCCGTCACGGTGTAACGGCGGTTCTCGTGCTCTCCGGTGAAACACAGCCCGCCGATGTGGTATCGGCGGAGCCTGTTGATCGCCCCGATTTTACTTTCGATTCATTGGACGACGTAGATTAAGCGTTGTTTTGAATCTGAGTTTATAAAAGCAAAGAAGCTGCTCATTTTTTGATCCAACCCAAAAGCC
>JAFTXB010000147.1 GCA_017461825.1 Clostridia bacterium | reverse complement strand
AGGATTGGCGTAGTCTGTGCGCTGACGGTAGAATCTGCCGATAGCAGTCAGGGACCACCGAGACCCTGCCTGCTCACCGGTATTAGATTTACTAACGCTTAACGCACAAGCCTTGTAGGGGACGGCGCCTCGACGTCCCGTTACGATGGATGAACACCGCATTATATGGCGGTAGGCGTTCGTTTTCGGGAGGAGCAATTCTCGCTGCGGCTCGGTCACACTCGCGTTCTGACACCACACTGTGGTGTCATTCATTACCCTCGCGCCGCTTCGCTACCCCCGCCCTACAGATTGTGCGGTTGCCGTTTGTGCGGTGGTGGGTGCGACACCCCATTATATCCATATAACCCTTTTTTGAAAGTTTTGAGGGGTGTGGGCGCGTATTTGCATAGCAAATCGCGTGTCTTGGCACTTGTGCCAAGTATTACTTTCTGCAAAAGTTCCCCACGAAAAAACCGCGCCCCACGAAAAAACGCGTCCTTATGACAAAAGGGACGGCTCGTGTGAGCCGTCCCAAAAGGAATGATCCGAAAGTCGGAATTATTCGTAAAGCTTGCCCATCTTGAGCAGTCTCTGGTACTTCGCCTTTGCATTGGCATCTGCCTTTGCGAAGAGTTCTGCGGCTCTCTCGGGGAAGGACTGTGCGAGACGTGCGTAACGGGTCTCGGTCTTGATGAAGTCAACGTAGTCGGTGGTGGGCTCCTTGGAATCGATGCTCAGCTTGTTGCTCTCCAGGGTAGGATTGTAACGGAACATCTGCCAGTAGCCTGCCTCAACAGCCTTCTTCATTTCGAGCTGGCAGTTCTGCATGCCGCCCTTCAGACCGTGCATCTCACAAGGAGCGTAACCGATGATCAGCGAAGGACCGTGGTAAGCCTCTGCCTCCTTGAGTGCCTTGAGGAGCTGGTTCATATCTGCGCCCATTGCGACCTGTGCAACGTAAACGTAGCCGTAGGACATTGCGATCTCTGCAAGGTTCTTCTTGCCGATTGCCTTACCTGCTGCTGCGAACTGTGCAACCTGACCGACATTGGATGCCTTGGATGCCTGTCCACCGGTGTTGGAGTAAACCTCGGTATCGAATACGAATACGTTTACGTCCTCGCCCGAAGCCAGAACGTGGTCGAGACCGCCGAAGCCGATGTCGTATGCCCAACCGTCACCACCGAAGATCCATACCGACTTCTTGGAGAGGTAATCCTTCTCAGCGAGGATCGCGGGAGCTGTGGGGCAACCCTGTGCTGCTGCCTTTTCAAGCTCTGCAACGAGTGCCTTGGTAGCGGCGGTGTTCTTTTCGCCGTCCTCAGCGGTTGCGAGGTAGTTCTCGGCTGCTGCCTTGAACTCTGCGCTTGCCTTGTCGGAGGCTGCCATTTCCTTTACCTTGCCGATGAGTCTGTCGCGGATGGTCTTCTGACCGAGGGCGATACCGAGACCGTGCTCTGCGTTGTCCTCGAACAGAGAGTTACCCCAAGCGGGACCGCGGCCGCTCTCGCGGTTTACGGTGTAAGGAGTTGCGGGAGCCGAACCACCCCAAATGGAGGAGCATCCGGTTGCGTTGGAGATATACATTCTCTCACCGAAGAGCTGGGTAACGAGACGGGCGTAAGAGGTCTCTGCACAGCCTGCGCAAGAGCCGGAGAACTCGAGCAGGGGCTGCTTGAACTGGCTGCCCTTAACGGTGAAGTTGACAAGCTCGGGCTTCTCGGAAACGTTTGCGACTGCGTAGTCGAACGCTGCCTGCTGATCGAGCTGGCTTGCCTGAGAGGTCATAGCGATGGCTGCCTTTTCGGGGTTGCCGTCCTTGAGTGCCTTAACGGTCACGGGGCAAGCCTTGACGCAAAGGGTACAGCCCATGCAGTCCAGAGGGCTGATCGCCATGGTGAACTTGTAGTTGGTCTTGATAACCGGCTTTGCGGTGAACTTGGTGGAAGCGGGAGCCTTAGCTGCCTCCTCCTCGGTCATAGCAAAGGGACGGATCGCTGCGTGAGGACATACGAACGCACAGTTGTTACACTGGATACAGTTCTCTGCGTACCATACGGGAACGTCAACTGCAACGCCGCGCTTCTCGTATGCTGCCGAGCCCTGCGGGAAGGTACCGTCTGCGCAATTCTTGAATGCCGAAACGGGGAGTGCGTCACCGTTCATAGCGTTTACGGGACGAACGATGTCGTTGATGAAGTTCACGAGATCAGCGCGCTTGCCGGTTGCGGGAGCCTCTGCTGCCTCGTCAGCGAGAGTTGCCCATGCTGCGGGAACGTCAACCTTCACGATTGCGTCAACGCCTGCGTCGATTGCCTTGTAGTTCATTTCAACGATGGCCTCGCCCTTCTTGAGGTAGGACTTCTTAGCCATGTACTTCATGTGGTCAACAGCCTCGTCGATGGGCATGATGTTAGCCAGCTTGAAGAATGCCGACTGGAGAATGGTGTTGGTTCTCTTACCCATACCGATCTCACGAGCCTTGTCGATTGCGTTGATGATGTAGAACTGGATGTTGTTCTTTGCAATGTAGCTCTTGACAGAGTTGGGCAGGTGAGCGTCGAGCTCATCGGCAGTCCACTGGCAGTTGAGCAGGAAGGTGCCGCCGGGCTTTACGTCCTGGACTACCTTGTAGCCCTTGAGGATGTAAGCGGGCACGTGGCAAGCTACGAAGTTTGCCTTGGTAATGTAGTAAGGAGACTTGATCACCTTGTCACCGAAACGCAGGTGCGAAATGGTAACGCCGTTGGTCTTCTTGGAGTCGTACTGATAGTACGCCTGAATATATTTGTCGGTGTAGTCACCGATGATCTTGATCGAGTTCTTGTTCGCACCGACCGTACCGTCGCCGCCCAGACCCCAGAACTTGCAGGAAACGGTGCCTGCATCTGCGGTGTCGGGAGCCTCGGTCTCCTCAAGGGAGTGACCGGTGAGATCGTCCACGATGCCGATGGTGAAGTTGTTCTTGGGCTCGTCCTTTGCGAGGTTTGCGTAAACGGCAAAGATCGACGCGGGAGTGGTATCCTTGGAGCCGAGACCGTAGCGGCCGCCGACAACGGTAGCCTTCACGCCGGTGGTAGCCAAAGCCGAAACAACGTCGAGATACAGAGGCTCGCCGAGAGCGCCGGGCTCCTTGGTTCTGTCAAGAACAGCGATCTTCTTTGCGGTTGCGGGGATCGCTGCTGCCAGCTTCTCTGCAACGAAAGGTCTGTACAGACGAACCTTTACAAGACCTACCTTCTCGCCTGCTGCGAGCATGTAGTCGATCACTTCCTCAGCAACGTCACATACCGAGCCCATAGCAACGATCACGCGGTCTGCATCGGGAGCGCCGTAGTAGTTGAACAGCTTATAATCGGTGCCGAGCTTTGCGTTGACCTTGTCCATGTACTCCTCAACGATTGCGGGAAGAGCCTCATAATAGGGGTTGCAAGCCTCTCTGTGCTGGAAGAAGATGTCGCCATTTTCTGCCGAGCCGCGGAGAACGGGATGCTCGGGGTTGAGTGCGCGGGAGCGGAATGCCTTGATCGCGTCCATATCGACCATTTCAGCCAGATCCTTGTAGTCCCAAGCCTCGATCTTCTGAACCTCGTGGGAGGTACGGAAGCCGTCGAAGAAGTTGAGGAACGGAACGCGGCCCTTGATGGTTGCAAGGTGTGCAACTGCGCCGAGGTCCATGATCTCCTGCTGGTTGGTCTCAGCCATCATAGCGAAACCGGTCTGACGGCAAGCGTAGACGTCGGAGTGATCGCCGAAGATGTTGAGTGCGTGAGAAGCAACGCAACGAGCCGATACGTGGATGACGCAAGGAAGGAGCTCACCTGCGATCTTATACATATTGGGGATCATCAAAAGAAGTCCCTGCGATGCGGTGTAAGTAGTGGTGAGAGCACCTGCTGCGAGAGAGCCGTGAACGGCACCTGCGGCACCTGCCTCGGACTGCATCTCCATAACCTTTACGGTGTCGCCGAGAATGTTTCTTGCGGGCTCACCGAAAATGTTTTTGTCGGTAGCAGACCAGGTATCGGTCACTTCCGCCATAGGGGAGGAAGGGGTGATGGGGTAGATGGCAGCAACCTCGGTAAACGCGTAAGACACGTGCGCCGCGGCTGTGTTACCATCCATGGAAATCTTTTTTCTTTCAATTGCCATGAGTGAATAAACCTCCTGAGAATTTGTATTTTCTTTACCATCCTACATTATAACACATTCCCATCGAATTGTAAAGGGTTTTTCTCAAAAATCCATCGATAAAAATATGCTAAAAATAGAAATTTTCAAAAAAACTGTTTGGTTAATTTTTTGATAACTTTTGAAAGTTCAAAAGGAAATCTCGGATATTCATATGGATAATGCCGTTTCTGCTCATATCAAATTCATCCATTGAAACAACATATTTGGGATAATTATCTTTAATATCCGCATATGCGCCAAATTCGCGTTCCTCGGTCTTTTCGGAAGACAAATAGTAGCACACTTGAACGTAAATACGTTTTCCGTCCCTGTCGCAAACAAAATCGATCTCCCTCGTTCCGTTCTTGCCGATTGTAACCTTATATCCAAGTCGAAGCAATTCCAGGCAAACGATATTCTCAAGAATCAGCTCAATATCCCGTTGATTGTTGCCGTAAGTGGCTTGTCTGAGACCGTGGTCGGCAAGATAGTATTTTTCATTGATCTGTAAAATTTCCTTGCCTTCAAGATTCATACGGCTGATCTTATGGATCAAAAACGCTTTCTCGCAGCAATTCAAATAATTGATGATCGTATCCACCGAAACGGTTCGTTTTTCATTTTTGAAATATGCCGCAATGCTGTTTGAGGAAAAGGTTCGGCCGATGTTAGCAGCAACGTAGGCTATGATACGTTCAAGCAGATCTACGTCGCGAAGCTTATTTCTTTTCACGATATCCTTGATCACGACCGAGGCGTAAATGTCCTTGAGATACTGTGTCTTTGCTCGCTCGTCCAGTTGCGTCGTTGCAAGGAACGGTAATCCGCCGTATTTTACGTACTCGGTAAAATACTCGCCCACCCCCTTGTTTTCGCCGTCCGCACGTCTTGCCTCGCAATACTCGGAAAACGAAAACGGGTATACGGTAAACTCCACGTATCTTCCCGACAGCAGGGTAGCGTATTCACCCGAAAGCATTTTCGCATTGGAGCCCGTAATATAGATATCCGCATCCGAATTGACACGCAAGGAATTTACGCACTTTTCCCAATCCTTCACTTCCTGTATCTCGTCAAGGAAAACATATGCTCGACCGTCCATTTCATCGATCTTGCTTTTCAAATAACCGTGCAGCGCCTCCGCATTGGTAAGACTTGAATAATTCATGTCCTCAAGGTTGATACAGATCATCCGCGCCTCCGGCACGTTCTTTTCCCTCAATTCCTCCTTGATAAGCTCCAGCATAATGGACTTTCCGCTGCGTCTTACGCCCACAATGACCTTAACAAGCTCGCTTTTATCAATAAAAGGTCTGATTTGTGACAAATAGCTTTCTCTCTTGATCATCATATCTATCGCCCCTTTCAGCTCAGATACCACTATTATATCACGATTATAGTCGAAAGTCAACACAAAATATTCGGTTTTATCGACTATGATCTATAAAAATAAAGAATTTCGCTTTTTTATTTATTATATCCGAAAAATTGAAAAATCTCTTTTTATGGTTGACATTTTAGCAAAGATATGGTATGATATAATATTATAGAATAACTTTTAGAAAACAAAGTGAGGTTTTTGCGTTATGCATTGGTCAGAAGAAATCGCTCAGCGAATCATTGACAAACATCCCGACAAGGAAGAATACGTCTGTGCCGCAGGTGTCAGCCCCTCGGGCTCGGTCCACATCGGCAACTTCCGCGACTTGGCTACCCCCCTGTTCGTGGTAAAATCCCTGCAAAAAAAGGGCAAAAAAGCGAGACTTCTCATCTCGTGGGACGAGTTTGACCGTTGCCGCAAGATCCCCGCAAACGTGCAGGCTGTTGTCGGCAACAGCTACGACAAATATATCGGCTGCCCCTACGTTGACATTCCCGACCCCTGGGGCTGTCACGAAAACTACGCCAAGCACTTTGAGGAAGAATTTCTCAAGGGAATCGAGCCCTTTGGCATCGAGCTTGACTGCCGCTATCAGGCGGATATGTACCGCTCGGGCAAGTATATGAAGGACGTGATCGAAGCGATCCAAAAGAGAGACGAGATCTTTGAAATTCTCGATTCCTTCAAGACCAAAGACACCACCAAATCCGAGGAGGAGAGACGCGCCGAGCACGATGCAGAAAAGGCTGCGTACAGCCCCGTGAGCATCTTCTGCCCCGCGTGCCACACCGACTTTACCACCATCACAAAATTCTCCGAGGACGGCACCGAGGCAGACTACACCTGCCGTTGCGGTCACGCGGGGCACTTCAACTTCCTTACCAATTTCAACTGCAAGCTTGGCTGGAAGGTTGACTGGGCAATGCGCTGGAGATACGAGAACGTTGACTTTGAGCCCGGCGGAAAGGATCACTCTGCCCCCACCGGCTCCTACAACAACTCCAAGCTGATCGCCAAAAAGGTGTTCGGTCACGATGCGCCCATCTATCAGGGCTATGAATTCATCGGCATCAAGGGCATGACCGGCAAAATGTCAAGCTCGTCGGGTCTCAATCTCACGCCCGAAACGCTTTTGAAGCTTTATCAGCCCGAGGTCCTGCTGTGGCTCTACGCCAAGACCGACCCTGTAAAGGCGTTTGACATCTGCTTTGACGACGGTATCCTGCGCCAGTATTTTGAATTTGACAAGATGCTCACCGACACGCGCGAGGGCAAGGCGTCCGATGCGATCGCCGACATCATGTACCTCTGTCAGATCGACGGCAGAACGGTTGAAACCGTTCCCATGTCGCTCCTCGTTCAGCTCGGCTCGATCGTCAACTTCAACGTTCCGATGCTCGAGACCGTGTTTGAAAAGATCGGCACGCCCTACAAGGCAGAGCAGTTTGCCGACCGCTTGGATCGCGCGAAGTTCTGGCTGGAGCAATGCGCGCCCGATCAGGTCAACCGCCTGCGCGCGACCCGCAACTGGGAGGTCTACAACGCGCTGACCGAGGAAGAAAAGAAGGAGATCGAGTTGCTCCACGCCTACATTGCAAAGGGCGGCTACACGCTTGACGAGCTGAACACCGAGCTCTACGCGATCCCCAAGGCTGTCTACGGCACCGAAATGTCCGACAAGGAGCTCAAAGGCATCCAAGGCGCGTTCTTCCGCACGGTGTACAAGCTGCTCATCGACAAGGAGCGTGGCCCCCGTCTCTATCTCTTCCTCTACGCCATCGAAGCCGACAAGTACGTCGGTCTGCTTGATTTTTCTTATCCCCAGACCGAGGACGAGATCAAAGCCGACGCGCCCGTGGAAGAAGAAGCTTGCTGCCCCGAAGCTCCCGAGGCGGAAAAAGATCGCACACCCGACCCCGTGGAGCCCATCAAGGATCAGGTTGTGATCGACGACTTTGCAAAGCTGGATCTGCGCGTTTGCAAGATCCTCAAAGCCGAGGGTGTGAGAAAGTCGCACTCGTGCCTCAAACTCACGCTGTTTGACGGCATCGGCGAGCGTGTCATCATGTCCTCGATCAAGGAGGAATACGCGCCCGAGCAGCTGATCGGCAGAAAGATCATCGTGCTTGCCAACCTCAAGCCCAACCGCATCTGTAACGTCAACTCCAACGGTATGCTCCTCGCCGCAACCAACAACGCCTGCGGCTGTCAGGTCATCTTCGTCGACGACTGCGTCCCCGAAGGTACGGCAATTCATTGAGATATGAAATGAAAAGGTCGTGGGGGAGGGGAAAACTCTTGAAAGCGTTTTCCCCTCCCCCACACCCCTTCCCTTTTCAGAACTTTTTAAAAACAAATTTATACTTTCAAAAGGAGATTTTCAAAATGAGCAAATTAGAGGAATTCCAGCAAGCATACGGTCTAAACAATGATAATTCTTTTTTGATCGTTCTTGGTATGCAAAATGCAATTGTTCCGGGAGGTACATGGACTTCTTATTGGTTAAGACTAAATGAATCTACCATCACGCTGATCAACGACAAATTAGGCGTTGAAAAAGAAATATCGTATGATAGTTTTCAAGTTGCAGAATTTGGCATTGGAAGCGGAAATCTATGGCTTCAATGCAAAGTAGACGGAAATGACTTTGTCTTCTGTTCCACCAAAAAGAACTGGAAATCGGCAGGTGCAAAAGCCTTTATGCAAAAATTAAGCCACATCATTTCCGACGTAAAAGCCTATGAACAATTTACGGGAAAACTGTCTTGGCTCTACCGCATTATCAAATAAGAAACCAAAACCCCCTTCCCTTTTCAGAACTTTTTTAAATAAGGAGGTCAGTGATGGATCAACACAGCACGTTTGATTGTAAGCCCGAACAGCAATATAAAGAGACTTTTATGAACAAGCTTTACCGCTGGATATTCAATCATCAGCAATTGACAAAGATTGTTTTGTCTGTATTCCTTTGCGGCACGTATTCGGGGCTTTTGCTTTGGT
>JAFTXB010000146.1 GCA_017461825.1 Clostridia bacterium | reverse complement strand
GTTGCTGTGATCGAAAACGTACAGAGAGAGGACTTGAATCCCGTAGAAGAGGCGTTTGCTTATGATGCATTGATCGAGCGCTTTGGATTGACGCAGGATCAAGTGGCGAAACAAGTGGGGAAGAGCCGTTCGGCGGTTACAAACATGCTTCGTCTGCTGGATCTGCCGGAGGAAGTGCTGGCACTTTTGAAAAACGGCGATCTTTCAACCGGACATGCGCGCGCACTTTTGGGTTTAAATAAGGAAGAACAAATGATTTCTCTTGCGCAAAGAATTGTTGAAAAAGACCTTTCGGTGCGTGATGTTGAAAAAACTGTGCGGTTGATGAACTATGAGCCTGAAGCGATGGATGCGGATGAAGAATCCGAACTCACCCAACGCAAAGCATACATGAAGGATCTTGAGCACCGTGCGCTTGCCGTGCTTGGCAGACGCGTGCGCATCCTCAAATCCTCAAAGAAAAAGGTTGTTGAGCTGGCATACAGCGACGACGACGACTTGGAAGCACTACTAAAAACCATTTGCGGCGATACTTTTTTTGCCGAAAACGAGTGAAAAGAAGGGGAAATCCCCAAGAAACGGAGAAAAAATATGCTTGACATTAAATATATTAAAGAAAATCCTGAGGAAGTGATTGCGCGCCTTGCTAAAAAAGGAAAAGACGCAAAAGATGATATTGAGGCAATTTTGCGCCTTGATAACGAGCGCCGTGCTTTGATCAGCGAAACAGAAGCACTCAAGGCTGAGCAGAACAAAACCAACAAGCTCATTCCGCAATATAAAAAGGAAGGGAAGGATCTTGCCCCCATTTTTGCCGAAATGAAGGAGCTGGGTGCCAAGACAAAGGCAAATGACGAAAAGCTGAAAGAGGTTGAAACACAGTTGACCTCCTTTATGCTTGGGCTTCCCAATCTGCCCGATTTTGACCTTGCGGCAGGCGGAAAAGAAAATAATGAGCCGCTTCGCTACTATGGCGAGCCCCGTAAATTTGATTTTGAGCCCAAAAACCATGTTGATCTTTGCACGGATCTGGGGTTGATCGACTACAAGCGCGGCGTTAAGCTGTCGGGCAACGGTTTCTGGATCTATTCCGGCATGGGTGCGCGTCTTGAATGGGCGATCCTCAACTATTTTGTTGATTTCCACCTTGGTAACGGCTATGATCTCATGCTTGTTCCTCACATGCTGGGCTATGAGTGTGGCTTGACTGCGGGACAGTTCCCCAAGTTCCAGGACGATGTTTATTGGCTTGAGACCGCCGAGGATGAACGCCGCCGCTTTATGCTGCCCACGGCAGAGACGGCTCTGGTATCGCTTCACCGTGATGAGATCCTAACCGAGGCAGATCTGCCCAAAAAATATATCAGCTACACCCCCTGTTTCCGTCGTGAAGCGGGCTCCTACCGCGCAGACGAGCGCGGAATGGTGCGCGGACATCAGTTTAACAAGGTTGAAATGGTGCAATATACGCTTCCCGAAAAGAGTGACGAGGCGTTTGAAGAGCTGGTTACCAACGCGGAGAATCTTGTAAAGGGGCTTGGATTCCACTTCCGTACGGTTAAGCTCGCGGCAGAGGACTGCTCGGCTTCGATGGCACGTACCTACGATATTGAGATCAACATCCCCTCGATGAACGGGTACAAGGAGGTCTCCTCGGTCTCCAACGCGCGTGATTATCAGGCGCGCCGCGGTATGATGCGTGTCAGACGCGACAACGGTAAGATGGAGTTTGTTCACACCCTCAACGGTTCGGGACTTGCAACCAGCCGTATTTTCCCCGCGCTCGTTGAGCAGAACCAAAACGCTGACGGTAGCGTGACTGTTCCCGAGGTACTTCGCAAGTATCTTGGCGTTGACATTATCAAAAAATAACCTCACTGGTAAAATTTACCAATTAAAGGAGATTACCCAATGTTAGCCACAAATGTTTTTATGGCAAGCGGTGGGACATCGCTGTGGGAAACGATCGTATCGTGGTATCAGAACTCGGTGTTTGCCGAATTGTTAAACTACCTGTCCGAACGCTATTTTACGGTGGAGTTCGGAAACTACGAAAACTTTTCGGTTTCTTCAAACGCAGGGGTTGCGGCTCGTAATTTGGTTCTCGCATTGGCGCTCGGTTTCATCATAGCCGCCGTTATTACCGCCTACACGCGTGAAGTTCTCGGCGGATTTGTTCGAAAAATGCTGAAAGATGAGTGCTTTTCCCCCGCACGCGCCAAGACTCTGTATGATCTGGGGTATTTTCGCAGCTCTTCGATTCGCTCGGCACTCAAGCGCGGGTCAGCATTGCGAATGGTTGTTCGCTGCTGCGATGCGGAAGAACGCGAAGCGGCATTAAATGCTCCGATTGTAGAAGGCGAACGACGTGAGCCCGAGGCACAAAACCGCTTGTTGTCGGAAAAGGTCGACTTTACAAAGGATTATTTCTACATTCCCGAAGATCTGCGCATTCGCGCGCAGGTGCGGTTTGATAACAAGGGCTCCGGCTGGATGCCCGTGTTGGTGATGGTCGGCATTACCGCGGTGGTTGCCGCTCTCATTTGCTGGTTCCTGCCCGATATCGTGCAGTTTGCCGACAACCTCATTACTGTTTTCGCACCGAAGTAAAACTATGTATTTTTTGGGGAAACTTCTTAAAAAGAAGGTTCCGTAGCGTACGCAAATTCGATTAAGATATCTTTACGAAATCAACCATCTATCTGCTTTAGATAGGTGGTTGATTTTTCTTAAAACGCTTTGTTATACAACAGGTGTAGCATATTACATTGTAATGGCGTTCTTTACAAGTCTGTACGAAAGTATGGATCACGAAAAGACTTGGAGCAGGTTCTCAATGCAGAAAAAATCTATGGGGGAAGTAAAGACGTAAAAAATGGTTAAAAATTGACTGCCTATTATTGTAAATTGATTAAATACAAAACATGGCTTGTTTTTTTCTATTATCAATTGTATAATATATAATATTGAGACGCATATGCCAAGAAAGTTCGGCAACATAATAAGGCGCTTCAACAATCGGTATGTGTCTGTTTTTTACCTATCAACATTTGCATAGTGGAAAGTAAGGGGCTGAAAATGAAAGAATTAACAACAAGAGAACGTATTTTACGCACTTGCCGACATCAGGAAATTGACAGAATGGCAATGGTGGACTATCCTTGGCCCGGAACCTTGCGGCGTTGGCATAATGAGGGGTTGCCTTTAGATGTGGATTGGCGGGATTATTTTGGATTTGATAAAATTGTAAAATTGACCCCCGATAATTCTCCTCGAATCCCTAAAAAAGTTTTGGAAGAAAATGATAGATACAGTATTGTCACTACACCCTGGGGGCAAACACAACGCGTGTTTCGTGAGTTGGATTCAACTCCGGAGGTTTTGGATTGCTATTTCGACAGTGCTGAAAAATGGCAGGAAGCAAAAGAGAAAATGCTGACCGATGATGAGGATCGGATTCCGTGGGAATTTTTGAAGAAGAACTATCCAAAATGGAAAGCAGAAGGGCAGTATTTGAGGCTTGGCTTGTGGTTTGGATTTGATGTGACACATTCTCATATGGTTGGAACGGAAAATCTTTTAATTGGTTTATACGATGACCCTGAATGGATCGAGGATATGTTTGATACCTACCTTACTGTATCACTGAGACTGGCTCAAAAGATTATAGATGCAGGTTATGAATTTGACGGTATCTTTTGGTATGACGATATGGGTTATAAAGGTTCGCCCTTTTTCTCTTCGCAACTTTATCGCGAGCTTTTAATGCCCTATCATAAACGTGCGGTTGATTGGGCACACGAAAGAGGCATGGTTGCAGAATTACATTCTTGTGGATTTATTGAGCCTCTGTTGCCTGATATTGTAGAAACGGGAGTGGACATTCTCAATCCTGTGGAGATCAAAGCAGGGATGGATCCGTTCCGCTTAAAGAAAATGTATGGAGATAAACTTACGTTTCGCGGCGGTATCAATGCCCAACTTTGGGACAAGCCTGAACTTGTAACGGCTGAAATGGAACGCATTATTCCAATGATGCTGGAGGGAGGCGGGTACATTTTTGCAAGTGATCACAGCATTCCAAATTCTGTTTCACTTGAGCAAATGCGTATAATATCTGATTTAGCACATAAACTTGGAAGTCAATCAAACTAATGATTTTTGTGGTTTTTATTGATTTTTTCTATAAAATGTTGTATAATAATCTGTAGAAGGGAATTGCAGATGCAGATTGCATATGATGCCAATTAAGTGGCCTTGAAGTGACAGAAGACCTTTTCGTTGAAAGGAGATTGTGATGGATATGCGTAAAAATAGACCATCAAGTGCCTGGGGAGACGTATCACTTTTTAGTATCAATATTCCTACTATGGGTTTCAGCTCGACCAACCGTATTGTAAAAATGGGGCGGCATAAAACAAATAATCGATTTTGCGTGAATCGTCCCGATGGGTATGGTTCCGGGATAGGGATCTTGCTTTTTACACTTTCGGGTCAGGGAGAAATCACATTGGATCAAAAAAAATATATAGCAACAAGTGGTTCAATTGTTGTTATTCCTCCCAATTGTTCTCATGCGTATAGCAGTGTGATAGACGGTGAATGGGAGTTCTATTTTATTTGCTATGCAGGAGAGCATGCAATTCATTGTACCAACGATATTGTAAAAAACAATGATTATCTTTTTCAATTTGATGAAAAATTGATACAAGTGTTGTTTGAGGACTATATCGAAAACAAATCGAAAGGGATTGAGCGCGAATTGGAGGATTCCGCTTGGTTGGAGCGATTTTTTCAACTTTTGTTAAAAAAATCAGTCTTCATGTCTTACAATGAAAGCGAAAGTCGCATAGTGCAAGATATGCTGGTATTTATAGAGAGAGCAACTGATTCCGATTTCAGTTTGGATGTGCTTTCAAAACAGTATCATTATTCAAAAGAGCATTTGATTCGCGTTTTTCAAAAAGCAATGGGAATCTCACCGTATAAATACTGGGTTTTGTTAAAGTTGAACCGGTCTTGTTATGAGCTTGAGAAAAATGAGCACAGCATTGCTGAAATCGCAAGGGCGTGCGGTTATAAGCATGTTGGAAGCTATTCCGTAGAATTCAAAAAGAGATTCCATATGTCTCCGCAGGACTATCGGGATATGTTTCAGTTCCCAAAAACAAAGTAAATAAATTGAATAAATGACAAAAACCGATGCCTTATTTGGTGCTAAAAATCTCTACGCTTACTTTCAAAGTAGAAGCGTAGGGATTTTTTATAACATAGATTATGTATAAATTAAACAAAACCAAAATTTTTTTGATAAGGTTTGAAAAGATAAAATGTGGGTATTGCACAATTGTATTGGTCAAAACAAACAAGTGCTGATTTTGAAATGATATTATGTTATTCTAAATTGATAAACCTACTAAAAAACTTGCTTTTATATATGGAAAACTGTATAATTATAATGGACTATTTAAAACAAGGATAGGAAGGTTTATCAATATGCTTAAAGTGATGACATTTAATTTGAGAACAGATTCTGAAATAGACGGAATCAATCGATTTTTCCTGCGTTCGGATCGCGTGCTTGAAGCAATCCGAAACGAAGACCCGGATGTGATTGGTTTTCAAGAGGCGGCCGGCCCGATGCGTGAGTTCCTATACAAGAACTTAAACGATTATACCATTATAGGTTGCGGCAGCAATGCTTTATTTCAAAGGGAAGGCAATCCCATTGCATATAAAAAGGGAAAACTTGAACTGATCGGCTTTGAAACGGCATGGCTTTCGGATACCCCCGATATTCCCGGTTCTTCCTTTGGCGGTGATCAAAGTAAGTATCCGCGTTGTTATCACTTAGCACGCCTTCGGGTTTTGGACAGTGATACGACTGTTGTATATATCAATACACACACCGATCATCTGGGACAAAACGCGAGAGAAAAAGCCTCTCGCTTATTGCTTGAGGTTTTGAAAAAGGAAAAACAACAACCTCTGATCTTGAGCGGTGACCTAAACGCTTCTCCTGACAGCGCAGAAATACAGCTGTTGCTCTCCGAGGAAAGCTTAGGATTAAGCGACGCCACTGCAAACATTCCGGGAACCTTCCACAACTATGGCAGAAGAATCCCGACGTTTAAATGTGACTATATTTTTTCCACTCTTTCCTGTATTGAGAGCCACATCGTTGAGGACATCCCCGTAAATGGTGTATATATTTCCGACCATAATCCCGTGGTTGCAACATTGGAAATTTGAAGTGGTTTTGGAGGTGATAGATAATTGAGCGTTTCATATATCAATGGTAGTGCTGAGGGAGGGATGATTAAAAGAAAAACAGAATTACTGTAAGAGTTGTGTATTTGAAAAACGGATAATTGAAGAAAGGATTAATACGATGAGTTATGTAAAGAAAATTTTATGCCTGTTTTTGGCGGCTTTGTTGTTGCTTTCTTGCGTTGCATGCGCGAAAGAACAAGAGAAGGAGGACAAAGAGAGCTATCAGGTTGAAACGAGTGACGAAACGGCAAGCGAGCTTTCAGAAGAGGCGCTGTTAAAGCCTGAACAAAAACAATATGATCGTGAGTTCACATTTTTGGTGGACGGTAACTATTTTTGTTACGTGCCGGAAGATTATCAGTACGGCGACGGCAATGTGATTGACGAGGCAATGTTTGAACGCGGTATGTTCATGAGCGAAACATTTGGAGTAGATATCGTTTACCGAGATGAAGGAACTGCTGCATACGCCAAATTTGCCACCGATGTAACTGCGGGGGATTATGTTGCTGATTCCGTATTGTTTGCAGCACAGCAGTCGTTTAGGTTGTTGCAACAGGGATTGTATGTCAATCTGGCAAATTTGGAAGGATTAAATTTATCTGCTTCTTATTGGGATCAACGTATTCAAAGTGAGTATGCAATCGGTGATAAGATCTACTTTTTGGAAGGAGATTATACCGTTTACGACGAACTGCGTACATGGGTAATGCTGTATAACAAGAGATTGTACGAGGATTACGGTTATTATACAGAATACGGAACATTGTATGATATGGTGGGCAACCAAACGTGGACGTTGGAAAAAATGTTTGAGATGTCGGATGGGATGTATTCCGATGAAAACAATAATGGGATTCGCGACGAACACGATAAATACGGTTTGGTTGCCGCATTTGGTTTAAGCTGGTGTACGTTTTTAGGTTCCGGAATGAAAATGATATCCAATAACAACGGCGATTTGACCCTTATGATCAAAGATTCAACCTTCTATCAACGGGCTTACGATGTGTTGGAAGATGTTATGACAATGTGCATCGACGAGGATGTTTTACAACCGCAGCTGATGCAGCATGCGGACATTTGGACAGCTGCATCTGATGTCTTTGAAAACAATCGCGCTCTGTTCCGCGCAACTACTTTGTCAGCGGCTACCAGATTGAGCAACATGTCCGCAAAATTTGGTTTGGTTCCCATGCCTGCATACAGCGAGGAACAAGGCGGCTATTTTGGTTGGGTGCAAAGCGACGCCCATACACCGCTGTCTATGCCGTATACGGTTAAGGATAAGGAAGAAAATGCCGAAATTTTGGAGGCCTTCTGTTATTACTCGCGCTATCTTGGCGAAACCTCCTTGTATGATTCTTTTATTGAAAATTTCCGCTTGCAGAAATTCTGTGAAACCGAGCAAGATTTGGAAATGCTCGAATTGATTTTTGATGCAAAGATCTATGATTTTGATTACTGCGCACAAATTACCAATATTCCGGATCAAATTTGGTCTATGACGAAGGCGCAGAATTATTCAACGCTTGCGTCAAGTATCTCGTCATTGAGAGAAGTTGCGCAAACGAAAATGGATCAGTTTTTGCTGACAATGGCAAAATATAATCATTAAAAAGGTGAGATACATATGAAAAAATTTTTGACTTGGGTATGCCTTTTCGCAATGTTGTTAACAATGTTTTCCTGTGCTAAGGATCCTGTAGACAATGTTGACGGCAAAGATACTACGGCTGATGCCGACGGAGAAACCGTTGATACCGCACCCGAAGAGGGCGGCTTGAAGGTTTTTAAAAAATCCGACATTGCAAATTTTAAAATTGCTTACTATTCAGACCTGAGTGATGAAGTTGTAGCGGCCGTAAACGAATTGGCCGACCAGATCAATTCCATTTGCGGTTCTTCTATCAAGGTGACAAGTGATTTTATCCTTTCCTCCGACAAATACATGAAGGAGTGGGATCATGAGATCTTGATCGGCTTGACCAATCGTGAGCAAAGCTCGGCTTTTGCTCAAGATATGCGAATCAACGATTATGGATACGGTTATATTGATGGAAAGATTCTGATCTGCGGAAAAAATGACAAGGCAATCAAAAATGCGATCAATTCGTTTGTATTAAACGTGCTGATTGCGCACGCAAACGACGATCTTTTTTATCAGAGTGATTGGAGTTTGATTGAGCGATATGCTTATGCCGTGGAAAGCTTGACCGTAAACGGTAGCAGCGTACACGAATATGAAATTATTTATCCCAAGAATGGGACGCTCTTTGAAAAACAAATGGCAATGCGCTTGCAAAGTTATATCCTTGATAAGACCGGTTACGAGCTGATGATTAAGGATGACAGCGAAGCAAGAAAGAGCGACAAGGCATTTTTGATCGGTAAAACTCAACATTCAACCGAGTTGGTCAGCGGCACGTTGTCTGCCGGTCAGGGTTGTGTCAACAGTACCGGCGGGGACATTGTTGCCTGGGGAAATGACATGACGGGTACGGTAAACGCCTGCAAAAAGCTGACCGAGCTTTTGATCAGTACGGAAATTAATGCTTTTGAGCAAACTGTGACATTCAATAGCGCGGTAACAGCTTCGGTTAGTAGCAATTTCTCGACTATGAGCTTTAATGTTTACACGGCAGATCAAACAGAGGCTCGTATCGAGCGCGTTATCAATGTACTTCTTCGTTATATGCCCGATAGCATTGGTCTTCAAGAAGCCGATGAAAAGTGGATGATGGAATTGAAAAAGGTTCTTCCCGATTACTACGAATTCGTAGGTGAGGGACGTGAGGGTGGCAGCAAGGGTGATGCTGTTCCGATCCTTTATTCCAAAGAAAAGTATAATTTGATCGAGTCGGGTACCAAATGGCTGACCTCCACCCCCGATCAGGTGTCCAAAATGCCCGGTTCGGATTATTATCGCAACTTTACTTGGGCGCTTTTAGAGGACAAGGCAACCGGCGTTCGTTATTTGCACGTCAACACGCATCTTGACACTGCGGGCAGCGAGATCCGCTTTGCTGAGGTCAAAATTTTGATGCAATTCTTGCAAAACTATAATGATGTTCCCGTTGTTTTGACCGGTGACATGAATGCAAAGCTCAATACCGAAGAGTTGAATTATTTCACGAACGCCAAGCTGGCAACTGTTTTCGATTACAAGGATTTGACGGGTGTCAAGAGCAATGCAAACGCGATCGACTGGATTTATTTGACGTCCGATAGCATTAAAATGACCTACCATACTTTCGATGATTCTACGTACAACGGCGATCGTCCCTCCGACCACGATCCCCACTATGCGGAATTCTCTGTAAGCAAATTTGGTGAAGGTGAGCTTGATCACGGATGGGATCTTGGATTTTCCGATTATCCCGACACCTGGGTAACGGTTTCTAAAGATACCAACGGCGGCGACTATAAAGAAATCGTTCACGTAGTTGATCCTACCGAGCACGTGGTGATCGGCAGTGATGTAAAGGAGATTAAGCTGAACGGCGTAACCTATGTCGTTATTCGATCTGTTGAGCAGTTGAATGCGGCAAATCAGCAGGTGACGAACAATCCTTCTCTTGCATACAATTACATTCTCGCAAACGATTTGGATTATACGGGAAAGGCCTTCCAAAGAATTAAGCTTTCTCCGAGTATTTTCAACGGAAACGGCTACACGATCCATGGTTTGAATTTGACAGAGGTTAACGCAGGCGGAAGCGACGGCTTGTCAATCTTTGTCTCAAGCAATGGTGATATTCCCAATACGGTTTTGAATTTGACAGTTGGAACGCCCGATCAGCCGGCTATCATCACGTCGGACCGTGTTGGCGGAACCGTTGGCGCGATCTTCCCCTATGCAAACTCAAGATTTTTGCTGGAAAACATCACTGTATACGCCAATATTACAACCACAAACGCTAACGTAGGTGGATTGCTTGGATTTATCAGAGGAAGCTTGAAGATGAGCAACTGTAGATTCTACGGAAGCGTGTTTGATACGTCCGGACGTCCGAGCGGTGGCTTGGCAGGTGCTGTGGAATGTGATGCCGTGCTGACAGATTGTGTAAACTATGGTAACGTTACCAGCGTAGCCAATGCGGGCGGAATTGCGGCCACGGTAAATGCTACAGGAACATACTCTTTCACAAACTGTGTAAACTACGGCACCGTTACCGGTGTAACCGCAGGCGGTTTGGTAGGTGGCCTCAATATTCCCGGCTCCGCTACCTTTGATAAATGCTTGAATGTGGGAACCGTCATTGGAACCGCAACAAACACGGGTGGCTTGATCGGTTGGTTTAATTGCACCGAGGGAGCGATTTTCAAAAACTGCGCAAACATCGCAAGTGTTGCGGGATCGCTGCATGCGGCGGGACTGATCTGCCATATAGAAGACGGCAGTAAGTGGACGCTGGAAAATTGCGGCTCGTTCGGTTCGTTGATCCCCGGTGGAGATAATAAACCTGCAACGGTCGTTGCCGACATGGGTTGCGCACCCCAATCGGTTACCAACCTGTTTGTTCTTTCGGTTGAGAACGATGCCACCGACGCAGCCGTTACCAAGACAACAAAAACGAAGCCCGAGGCTCTTGCTTGGGTAAATGAGTTGTTTGCCGACGATTTGGGCATTTTTGTTATGAATTCCGATGACAATGCTATGGTAAAGGTTCAGCCTAATCTGGTAGCTATACAGGAAGCCGCTGCTGCAAGCAAAGCAGGAAATATCCGCTTGGTAGCTCAGTTGAGCGACTGCTTGCGTTATTCCAAGGTCGGCTTTGAGATCACCGTTGATAGCGGAACCCTGACCAAGCACGAAACTACCACCGTACTCCGTAAGCTTTTATATAGCACCGAGAAGGGTACAAAGGAAATTACCGCTTTGATGCTTGGCGGCACGTATCTTTATGCCGTGGAGGTTGAGGATATGATCCCCGCTGAAGGAACGGTTACCGTGACGGTAACGCCCTATGCTACCGAAGCAGAAGGAGAAACACTCTATCGCGGTACTTCCTATGTGCTTACTTATACCAACGGTGTCTTGGTTTCCGTGGTGGAAAGTCAAGCATAAAAAGTAGGAAATGAACATGAAAACAAAAAAAATTATTGCTCTTTTACTGTGCATCGCAATAATGCTTGCCACTCTCCCGCTGTTGTGCTTCGGCACTTCAGCGGTTGAGGTGCAAACGCAAACCGATCTTTCTGAGCAAAGCGATGGTGCATCGGTCACTGTGGACGGTGTCAATTACACAGTGATCAAAACGGTTGCGTATTTAAACAGTTTAGGCACTCTGAACGGCAACTACATTCTGGGTGCAGACCTTAACTACGGATCCAATACCGCCTTTCAGACAATCAAGCTGACCGGCATATTTAACGGCAACGGGCATGCCATTACTGTCGCAGACACGCTTGCTTTACAAAGCCATGATGTTTGGGGAATGGGTATGTTTGCTCCTGCGCACGGAGATAATGCCGGAGAATTGACGATTTTAAATTTGACAGTCGGTTCCAAAGATTATCCAATCAAAGTAACAGACGGGGGACAGAAATGGGAGACCAATGGCGTTCACAGACTTGGCACGCTGATTGCCTTTACGGGAAAAAACAGTACGACGACCGTTGAGAACGTTACGGTTTACGGACAAGTTAGAGCAGGCTCCGACTTCAGAGTGGGCGGCATTATTGGCGAAGCCAGAGGCACGCTTACCATGCGAAACTGTGTGTTCAATGGAACACTGGCTGTTAACGGAACGACCTCCTCCCATACAAAGCATTCCGTTGCAGGACTTGTTGCCAACACGTGGAATTGCAATTTGACTGTAGAGAATTGCGCAACCTACGGAACATTCACCTATGAGGTGGGTGGAGGATGTGCAGGCGGCTTGGCGGGTCAGTTGGATCACAATACCGAGCCTTCCGTATTTAAAAACTGTGCCAATTACGCTACCGTAATAGGTGGAGTGTGCGGCGGTTTGGTAGGTGCTTCGGGTAACTATTCGGACATCAATGCGCCGATCACAATGGAAAACTGCTTCAATGCAGGCGAGGTTACAGGAACGATAGTCGCAGGAACGACAGTCGCAGGCGGCTTGATTGGTACTACATCGGCTTCACAGAATACGACCTTGACTCAATGTGCAAACATCGGAAGCGTAAACAATGGTGCCGGTACTTGGATTGCAACGCCCGGTAAAGCCGCGACCATAACAAATTGCAAGGTCTTGGGTTCATTTAACAATCGTGATGACGCAGCCGAGGCTTTGGAATGGATGCAAACCAATTGCAGTTTTGCAATGTTTGGCGTAGAGAAGAATCGGATCGTTGTAAAAGACGTTCCTGCAGAGGCAAAATACCTTCAATATAAAAAGGATAGCACTGCCAACACAATGGACATTCGTGTGCTTGGAGCAGTCAACGCAAGCGATCTGTCGAAATACGCAAACGTTGGCTTCAACGTAAGCGTTTATGATGCCAATGGTGCTGCCCCCGTGTTGCTTAAGAAAATTGATCCTCAAATCACCACTACCGTGTATGAGTCGGTGAAAGCAAATGAGAGCGGCACAATTACAACGTATTCCGCAAAGGATTTGGGTGCCGCCTATCTGTACGCACTTGAGCTTCAGGGGATTCCAATGAGTGGCTCGTATGTTTTCAAAATTACGGCGTTCGCAACCGAAGCCAAAGACGATACCACTATCAGTGATTTCGAGGTCGCCGTAAAGGTGGTTGAAGGAGATATTGTTGATAACGGAAGCTTTACCATAAACGGTAACCGCGTATCCATATCCGGTTATGAAATCATTTATCCCGAGAATGGCACTCTGTTTGAAAAACAAATGGCAATGCGCTTGCAGAGCTATTTGCTTGACAAAACCGGTTATGAGCTGACGCTTAAGGATGATGGTGAGGCGAGAGCAACCGAAAGGGCGTTTTTGATCGGTAAAACGAAGTATTCCACCGAGTTGATCAGCGGCACGTTGTCTACCGGTCAGGGATGTGTCAACAGCACGGGTAGTGACATTGTTGCGTGGGGAAATGACATGACAGGCACGGTCAATGCCTGCAAAAAGCTAACGGAGCTTTTGTTCAATACGGAAAGCGGTATGCTTGAGCAAAATGTTAGCATTGATAGTGCGATCGTGGCTACAGGTAAAAGCGGTTTCTCCACGATGAGCTTTAATGTAAAAACCTATGACCAAACCCCCGAGCGTAATAGCCGTGTGATCAACGTTCTTCTGCGTTATATGCCCGACAGCATCGGACTTCAGGAAGTGGACCAAGATACCCAAGATAACTGGATGCCTGTTTTAAAGGGTGCACTTTCCGATTACTACGAATTCGTAGGCGAGGGACGTGAGGGTGGCAACAAGGGTGACGCTGTTCCGATCCTCTATGCCAAAGAGAAGTATAACCTGATCGAGTACGGTACCAAATGGCTGTCCGACACACCCGATGTGGCTTCCAAACTGGAGGGCGCG
>JAFTXB010000145.1 GCA_017461825.1 Clostridia bacterium | reverse complement strand
TCGGCGCATACAACGTCTGCGTGCTCGGGGGGGAGCTGTGCGCCGTCGTCCCAATACGCCTTGTAGCCGTTGTATTCCTTGGGGTTGTGCGAGGCGGTGATGTTGATGCCCGCCACGCAGCCCAATTCACGCAGAGCAAACGAAAGCTCGGGGGTGGGGCGCAGATTGTCAAACAGATAGACCTTGATGCCGTTTGCTGCAAGCACGCAAGCCGCAGTTTTTGCGAACAGAGGCGAGTTATTGCGGCTGTCATAGGCAACCGCCACACCGTCTGTGGCTCTGCCTTCCTTGAGGATAAGCGACGCCAGCCCTTGCGTTGCGTGTGCAACGGTGTGGCGGTTCATGGCGTTGAGTCCTGTTTTCATAGTACCGCGAAGGCCTGCTGTACCAAAGCTCAATCCGGTCGAAAACCGTAGCTCGATCTCCTTTTCGTCTTGTTCGATCGCGCGCAGTTCAGCTTTTTCCGCTTCATTCAGCGCGCTGTCATTCAGCCAGCGTTGATAGGCTTCGAGATGCTTACTCATACTTGTTTTCTCCTCTTCAATATATGGTCTGTAGTGTGATATAACTATAGGATATGCCTTTATTTGGCAAGATATTCGCGCAGGGCGCGGGAAAGCTGATCGGGGCAGGAGGTGCCGCGCCCCCTGCAATCAATGCCCGAGAGACGTTCGATGGCGTCCTCCACGCGCATGCCGCGGATCAGAGCGGCAACCCCTTGGGTATTGCCATGGCAACCGCCGATATATTCCACACGGTTGATAATGCCGTCCTCGATCTCAATTTCAATGGCACGGGAGCAAACGCCCTTTGTGCGATAGGTAAATTGATCCATGACCGTATCCTTTCTTTGATTAATCTATGTGAAAATAAAATCCGTTCGGTTCACAGTTTGGAGCCTCCATTGCGAGATAGAGCAAAAACGCAAGCAGGTCTCCGTCCTCCGCGCGAAACACATAGTGAACATGCTTTGCCGCGCTTTCATCATCCACCGCCGAGCGGCAATCGATGCGTACAGGGCTGAGCCCACAAAGCTGAGCGGCGCAAAGCAATTCGGCAGGGGTGGGGGATGCGAGCAGGGGGGAGGCACATTCAAAAAAGTGTTCTTTGATCCGATCGGGTGCCGACAGTGGGACAAGATCGCGGCGCAGGAGGGCAAAGCGTGTGGAGCGCAGGTTGTCGGTTGCGGGAATGTCGCAGGTGGCGGCAATTTTGAGCCCGTATCGGTCGATCAAACGTGAAAAGCTGTTGAGTTGTCCCTCGGCAGAGCTTTCCACGGGGAGGATGCAAAATTCAGCCGCGCCGTTGTAAACCTCCTCGCAAACAGCGGGAAAGCTGTGCGCGTAAAGCGCGCGGGGGGCGGGGAGGAGCTTTGCAAATTTTAAAAACGCGCTGTCTGTATAGCTGTTGCGCTGATAGATCATCCGTCCGCGGGCGGTATCGGAGATCTCCTCGGTCTCCAAAAAGAAGCTTTCGGCGCTAAGGCTTGTTTGCCTTTGGATGCTCGCGCCCAACTCCCGACACAGGTAAACGCTGTGCTCGGTCGAGCGAAAGCATTCGAGCAAAGAGCAAAATTTCGGATCGGCGCGCATGCCCGCAAACAGCTCTTTAAAACGAGGCGGCGCGTGATCGGATAGGGTTTGCGTAAGCTCGGCGTTTGGAATACTGTCCGTTATGATCTGCTCGGCAAGCTCACGCAAATGCGCCATTTCCTGCTCCCACACCGTGCATGTCCGCTCGGCGGTCTCACGCAGGTTTACGGCGATCACATCCTCGGGAGAGTAGGATCCAAAGTCTGCCATCAGATCAGATCCAGCATGGCGTAGCTGTCCTGCAAGAATTTCTGCAATTCCTCGGCGGTCAGCTTACGCTGTGACAAAAGTGCCAACTGATAAAGATAAGCGGCTGTTTTTTCTTGCTTTTCATCCTGCAAGGTTCCGAGCTTTTGGATCAAAGGGGATGCCGTGTTGACCGTCAGTGTTGCGTCCAGCGGGAAGGCACCGCCCATATTCATGCCGCTCATGGCGTACATTTTCATCATTTCCTCCATGCGGCGCGATTCCTCGGAGATGGTCAGGAGAACCGGGACTCCGCTGTCCTTGAGCGCGGTGAAGGCAACCTTGAGCTTTTCGTTGCCCGACACCTTTACAAACAGATCGGAGAGAACCTTGTCCTCGGCGGCAGCCTCGTCGCTCTTGAGCGCGCCTGCCACGTCGGCATCGATACGGACGTACTTGACATCTGCGTTGTAGCTTTCAATCATGGAAAGGAACTGGGTATCCAGCTGACGCTCAAACACGGCAACCTGCATGCCCTGCGCCTCAAACATCGAAACGTACTGTGCCTGCGCCGCCTTGTCGGAGGTGTAATAAACGGTGTTTTCGTGCGTTTCCTTGGCGGTGGTCAGGTAGTCGGCGGTGGTAACGAACTTGCCGTCGGTTAGCTCTAAAAGGAGCGAATCCTTAACTCTGTCGTAGAACTTGCGGTCGCGCATGCAGGCGTATTCCACAAAGGTGCGGATGTCGTTCCAAACCTTTTCATATTCCTCGCGCGAGACATTGCAAAGGCTGTTGAGTTTATCGGCAACCTTTTTGACAATGTGCGCCGACACCTTGGAAACGTAGGTGTTATTTTGCAGATAGCTGCGCGAAACGTTGAGGGGCAGCTCGGGGCAATCGAGCACGCCCTTGAGCATCAGAAGGTACTCGGGAATGACCTCCTTGATGTTGTCGGCAACAAAGACCTGGTTGTAATACAGCTTGACCTGTCCCTCGATCGACTCATATTCGTTTGTGATCTTGGGGAAATAGAGGATGCCGCGGAAGTTGAGCGGATAATCCGCGTTGACGTGGATCCAGAACAGCGGCTCGCGGTAATCGTGGAATACCTTGCGGTAAAACTCTTTATATTCCTCGGGCGTGCAGTCCGAGGGATTTTTTTGCCACAGAGGGGTGGTATCATTGACGGGCTTTTCTGCCTCGGGCTCTTTTTCGTCCTTCTTTTCGTCTTTTTCGTCCCCATCGTCCTCTGCCGTAAAGTAGATCTCCACGGGCATAAACGCGCAGTATTTTTCAAGGATCTCTTCGATCTTGTATTTTTCAAGATAAGACGCTTCTTCATCGGAAATATGCATGATCACGGTGGTTCCGTGTCCGTCGCGCTCGGCGGCACTTGCTTCGTAGTTGCCGTCAGCGGTGCACACCCAACGCACAGCGTCGGTGCCGGTGTAGGACTTGGTAACAAGCTCCACGGTGTCGCTTACCATAAAGGACGAATAAAATCCGAGGCCAAAGTGACCGATGATGCCGTTGTTTTTGTTTTCGCCCTCGTATTTTTCAACGAATTCCAAAGCACCCGAAAGCGCGATCTGACAGATATAGCGATCGAGCTCTTCTGCCGTCATACCGATACCGTTGTCGGAAACGGTCAGCGTTTTTGCGGTCTTGTCAAGAATGACATCCACGCGATAGGTCTCGTCACCCGCGTCGTACTGTCCGAGGGACGCGAGACGCTTGAGCTTTGTTACCGCGTCGCATGCGTTTGAAACGATCTCGCGCAGAAAAATATCCTTTTCGGAATAAAGCCATTTTTTGATAACGGGGAAGATATGCTCGGTTTGTACCGAAATCCCGCCCTTTTTAATTGTTTGATCCATTTTACTAAGCCTCCTTGATTTTGCGTATATTTACCAAATTTATAACACTTTTCGGATTATTACAATTTCAATTTTTCTCCACTTTTATTGCTTAAATATCGAAATTATCTTACCTTGTCGAAAAACAACCCTTTCGTCACGCTGCGCGTGCCACCTCCCCTTGCACAGGGGAGGCTTTTAAAGAATCACTTGCTACCAAAATGGCTACCTTTTTAAAGGGCAAAGGTATTTTTAGGCTCCCCTGTGCAAGG